>VGFR01000007.1 GCA_016868835.1 Bacteroidota bacterium
ATCTAAACAAAAAACTACATTTAAATTCTGAAGCGCAACATCATGTATGACTTGGTCAAACGCACGCTGCATGAAGCTAGAGTATATATTACAAAAAGGAACCAAGCCTTGAGTAGCCATACCAGCACTGAAAGTAACAGCGTGCTGCTCAGCAATTCCAACGTCGAATGCGCGGTGTGGCATGGCTTCCATCATGAATTTCAACGAGCATCCCGTGGGCATGGCAGGTGTTACACCAACTACCTTTTCATTTTTCTCTGCGAGTTCAATGATGGTGTGTCCGAATACATCTTGATAAAGCGGGGGTTGTGGACTTTTGGGAGTGATTTTGATGATCTCTCCCGTATCTTTATTGAATAGTCCTGGTGCATGCCATTTGGTTGGAGAACCTTTTTCAGCAGGTTCATATCCTTTTCCTTTCTTGGTAACGCAATGCAAAATTTTCGGACCAGGGATGTCTTTCAAATCACGCATAACCTTTACCATATAATCCACGTCATGGCCATCAATTGGACCAAAATAGCGCCACTTGAGAGATTCAAAATAGTTACTCTCATGAATTAAAGTGCTTTTCAAAGATTCAGAAATCTTGTGAGCAACGGCTTGAGCATTCGGACCAAACTTCGAGATTTTACCAAGTAAATTCCAAACTTCGTCCTTCACCTTGTTGTAGGTATGAGACGTTGTAATATCGGTCAAATATTCTTTCAAGGCACCTACATTGGGGTCAATGCTCATGCAATTGTCATTCAATACCACCAGAACATTGCAATCTGCAGTTGAGCCATGATTCAGCCCTTCAAAGGCTAAGCCCGCGGTCATGGCACCATCACCAATCACGGCAATAACTTGTCTGTCTTCTTCTTTTTTAATTTTTGAAGCCACAGCCATTCCAACAGCGGCTGAAATAGAAGTGGAACTGTGACCTACGCCAAACGTATCATATTCACTTTCGCTGCGCTTCGGGAATCCACTTAAACCCTGGTACTTTCTTTGCGTGTGGAAATCATCACGTCTTCCTGTTAGAATTTTGTGTCCGTAGGCCTGGTGACCCACGTCCCATATCAGCTGATCATAAGGGGTGTTGAAGACATAATGCAATGCAACGGTCATTTCAACTACTCCTAAGCTAGCACCAAAGTGACCACCTTTTTCAGAGACAATATCTACAATGTACTGACGCAGCTCTTGACAAACCTGCTGCAATTGATCTTCAGAAATTTTTTCTCTGAGTGCAATGGGTTGATCAATAAGAGAAAGTATGGGGCCTGCTTGGTATGTCATAATGTACAAATGTAAACAAGACCAGGCAAGTTTTGTTCAGTACTTACAAACCAAAGTACATCTAGTGTACAATCAATTTTTTTCTTAGATATTGATTTCCGCTCTGCACCTCTACAAAATAGAATCCAGCACCTGGCGGGGTGATTGAAATCTGATGAGTTCCAATCGACAAATAACCGGTAAACGGCGTTTGCACCAATTGCCCTGCCGCATTGTACAAACGAACGTTGGTATTTCTATGACTCTCAGTAGAAATTTCCAATGTGGTTTGGTTTGAAGTTGGATTGGGATAAAGATTCACATTCAATTCTGATTCAAGAATTTCTATAAAATTTCCCAAAGTGTCTACTCCGGAAATGTTAATATCATCGAGGTAGATGTTGTTTCCACCGTAACAAATGAACTCGAATTTCAGCTGATAGTGGTTAGTCATGAAAGCGTCAGAGGTTAACGTTAGTGTTTCACCATTCCACTGATTTAAAGCTGTAGGGGTGAAAGCCAAATTTGTTGCAGTTGCTGTAGGAAGGGTTGTAGTTCCTTTTCGAATGCGATTCAAGGTCCATGAATCGCCGCAATCTCCACTTGAACTGATTCTTAATCGATCATCAGTAGTGTTTACTCTATTGGCATAGGCCCATTTGTAACTTACGAAAATGGTATCCATGGCGCTCATGTCAAAAGTATTCGATACCATTTCGTCGACATGACCGCTTTCAGAGTTATAGTTTCTCAATTTTAAGCCGTTACTCCCAGAATACGGTGTGGGTACAACTTCCCATGTTTCATCGGCATCTGGGTTATTGATAAACCAGTTGTTTGCTGGCCAAGTATTTTCGAATCCCTCTACAACAGGTGATAGGAGTGTGCCGTCATTCAACACATGAATAACATTCGAATACGTTTTAGATAATGTGCCTGTAGAATTACTTACGGTGAGTGTAACTGAGTATGTCCCGGCCACGTCATAGGTATGTGTTGGATTTTGATGAACAGCGGGGTTGTCACCTGATAAAGTTTGTCCATCACCAAAATTCCACGACCAACTTGTAATGGCATGGTATGAGGCATCAGTAAAAGCAATGCTATCTCCTAAGCAAATAATATTTTTGTCATATTTGAAATCGGCTTCACATAAAACAGGATTCGTCACACCCGTTGCTGCTAGGTTGGAAGCGGTTATTAAACTACTTCTTTGAGCTACATTGCTTAAAATAGCTGCACGCATGCGTGTTCTTTGGCCTTGTGTGAACATGCGCGAACAGTAGGAGTACTCCATGTAATTTTGAACATTATCAATGGTATTTCCGCATGAACTTCCCGTCAAAGAACATGATGTCCATCCGATGGTATTCGGGGTGTCAGCGACTTGGTCATCTTGATTGCAGTTCGAATTAACCGCAGGCGAGTTTCCGGGTCCCCAAGTGTGATAAAGATTTAACCAATGACCAACCTCGTGCGTCAAGGTTCTTGACTTACTTCCTGAACTGGTGCCAATAGCTCCAACATAATCACTTCGCACCACTATTCCGTCTGCTGAAGCCCCCCAAAATCCTGAAACATCTCCCGGCATAAGCGTATAACCTGCAGCACCCGCGGCATCGGCACAAATCCAAATGTTGAGATACTTGTTTCTTGGCCATTGAATTAAATCTTTCATGTCCTGTCCACCATCTGTTGTTAAGGCGGAGACCAAACGGTTAATTCCTCTTGTACAGTTCCCGTTAGGATCTTTGGTTGCAAGTGCGAATTCAATTCCAATGTCTGCTGTTACACCTTCAAAGGCCGATACTACCAAAGAAATATCAGCATTTAACATTCGGAAATCGCGATTTAGAATTTCCAAGCCGTTTAAAATTTGTTCGTCAGAAATATTCTCTGGCCCATTGTTATGTATAACATGAAATACGACTGGAATGGTATAAATGGTTTGCCCACCACCTCGCGCTTCTTCGCCAAATGAAGAGGTTTCTAATTCAAGTTGATTTTGAGCCATTCTTGCTGCATCCCAGGCTTGTGGATTCATTCCAAAAAAACGAACTCGAGCATCACGTTCTCCGCAGAACAAATTTTGTTCCTGCCCTAAAGCATGGAATCCACAAAGCAATAGGACAAGCAAAACATAAATATTTTTCATAGATCACAAAAGTATGATATCATGAGGTAAAACAATTTGATTCTATTTCGAAAATATTCTTATTGTTTTGTTCCTACGCATGTGCGTACTTTTGTCACTCGTATAGAAACATGAAGAACATAAGAAATTTCTGCATCATTGCACATATCGATCACGGGAAATCTACTCTTGCTGATAGAATGTTGCAAATAACCAAAACAATTGAAGATCGAAAAATGGTGGCACAGGCGCTTGACGATATGGATCTCGAGCGTGAAAAGGGCATTACCATTAAGGCGCATGCCATTCAAATGGTCCACAAATACAACAACCAGGACTATGTATTGAACTTAATCGACACACCTGGTCACGTAGATTTCTCCTACGAGGTTTCTCGGTCTATCGCATCCTGTGAAGGGGCCATTTTAATTGTAGATGCTACTCAGGGAATTCAAGCCCAAACCATATCAAATTTGTATTTAGCATTAGAAAATGACTTAACCATCATTCCCATTTTAAATAAAATCGATTTGCCCAATGCAGATCCAGAAGTGGTGAAAGATCAGATTGTAGATTTAATCGGTTGTGAACGCGATGAAATTCTTGCGGCAAGTGGTAAAACAGGTGAGGGTGTACCCGCCATTCTCGATGCCATTTGCGACCGAATCCCGGCTCCAATCGGAGATTCAGAGGCACCTTTACAAGCGATGGTTTTCGATTCTGTGTTTAATTCTTTCCGTGGAATTATTGCGTATTATCGAATCATCAACGGCACCATTCGCAAAGGCGATAAAGTGAAGTTCATTAGTACGGGAAAGGAATATTATGCAGATGAGGTGGGGGTTTTGGGAATGGATTTGAAACCGCGCGATTTTGTTGCCGCGGGTGATGTGGGATATATTATTTCAGGAATAAAAACCGCAACAGAGGTTAAGGTTGGTGATACCATTACTACCGTTGCGAATCCGTGTACTGAAGCTTTACAAGGATTTGAAGATGTGAAGCCCATGGTTTTCGCGGGTATTTATCCGGTTGATACCGATGAATACGAAGAACTGCGTGCAAGTATGGAGAAGTTGCAATTGAATGACGCTTCTTTGGTATTTGAACCAGAAAGCTCGGCCGCATTGGGTTTTGGTTTCCGTTGTGGGTTCTTGGGCATGCTGCACATGGAAATTATTCAAGAGCGTCTGGAACGAGAATTCAATATGACTGTAATTACTACCGTTCCGAACGTTAGTTATTTCTGTTATACGACGAAAGGCGAAAAATTAGAGATTAATAACCCTTCAGAACTTCCCGAACAAAATCACATTGACTACGTAGAGGAACCGTTCATTAAAGCTCAAATCATCACGAAGACGGAGTTCATTGGGGCCATCATGACACTGTGTATAGAAAAGCGAGGAATGCTCACGAATCAGCATTACTTAACCACAGATCGCATTGAGCTAACTTTTGAAATGCCTCTTGCCGAAATTGTATTTGATTTTTACGATCGTTTGAAGACCATCTCCAAAGGATATGCATCCTTCGACTATTTCAGAATTGGGTATCAGCAAAGTGAGTTGGTGAAATTGGATATTCTATTGAATGGAGATCAGGTCGATGCACTGAGTGCCCTGATTCACAAAGACCACGCCTATGAACTGGGCAAAAAGATTTGCTTGAAATTAAGAGAACTCATACCAAGACAACAGTTCTTAATTGCCTTGCAAGCCGCAATTGGAGCTAAAATTATTGCAAGAGAAACCATTAACGCACTGCGTAAAGACGTTACCGCCAAATGTTATGGTGGTGACATTTCACGTAAACGTAAGCTTCTTGAAAAACAGAAAGAGGGCAAGAAACGTATGCGCCAGGTAGGCTCCGTTGAAGTTCCTCAAGCCGCATTTCTAGCTGTTCTAAAATTGAACAGCTAGATAGCGTATTTTCTTATTCCATACTCCACGTCTCCAAAAACTTGGTCGTGAAATTTCCTGATCTGAATTGATCATCTTTCATGAGTTTTTGATGAAATGGAATGGTGGTTTTAATTCCTTCTATGATATACTCATCCAGTGCACGTTGCATTTTCTCAATAGCTTCCTCACGCGTTTGTGCAACAGTAATCAATTTTGAAATCATAGAATCATAGTAAGGCGGAATGACATACCCAGCATAGGCGTGAGTGTCAAGACGCACGCCGTGTCCACCGGGGCTGTGATATGCTGAGATTTTACCAGGATTTGGAATAAAGTTTTTGTACGGGTCCTCCGCATTGATTCTGCATTGAATGGCATGCATGGTCGGATAATAGTTTTTCCCCGAGATAGGTTCACCCGCAGCAATTTTAATTTGCTCCTTCACCAAGTCGTAGTCAATGACTTCTTCTGTAATGGTATGTTCAACCTGAATACGCGTATTCATTTCCATGAAATAGAAATTGCGGTCTTTGTCTACCAGAAATTCTACTGTTCCAACACCCTCGTAATTCACGGCCAACGCAGCTTTGATAGCAGCTTCACCCATTTTTTCACGAAGTTCTGGAGTCATATATGGGGAGGGAGTTTCCTCAACTAGCTTCTGGTGTCTGCGCTGAATAGAGCAGTCTCTTTCAGACAAGTGACAAGCTTTTCCATATTGGTCACCGGCAATTTGAATTTCAATGTGACGTGGTTCTACAACGAATTTCTCCATGTAAATCCCATCATTTCCGAACGCAGCTCCTGCTTCACGACGAACCATTTCCCAGGCGGGTTCTAGCTCTTCTTCATTATTTACTACGCGCATTCCTTTTCCACCACCTCCAGCCGTTGCCTTCAGAATAACGGGGTAAACGATCTTCTTCGCAGTTTTCTTGGCGTGCTCGATATTTTCTATGAGCCCATCGCTGCCTGGAATGGTAGGAACACCTGCTTCTTTCATGGTTTGCTTCGCCATGCTCTTGTCTCCCATCGCATCGATCATTTCAGGTGAAGCTCCAATGAATTTGATTCCATTTTCCTTACATACCTTTGAGAAAGTAGCATTTTCTGAAAGAAATCCGTAACCGGGATGTATGGCATCAGCATTTGTAATTTCTGCTGCAGCTATGATATTCGGTATTTTCAGGTATGAGTCTTTACTGGCTGGAGGACCAATGCAAACAGCTTCATCTGCGAAACGAACGTGTAAACTGTCACGATCGGCAGTGCTATAGACAGCCACAGTGCGAATTCCCATTTCCTTGCATGTGCGAATGACACGCAAAGCAATTTCGCCGCGGTTGGCAATTAAAATTTTCTTAAACATGGAATGTATTTTAAGCTAATTCAACTAAGAACAAGGGCTGATCAAATTCAATAGGGGTACTGTCGTTTACAAGCACCTTTACAATTCGACCTGAAACTTCCGATTCAATTTCATTGAATAGCTTCATTGCCTCAACAATGCAAACCCTATCTCCCACCTTGATTTCAGAACCTACCTCAACGAAAGAAGGTTTATCCGGACCTGATGACCGGTAGAATGTGCCAATCATAGGGCTTTTAATCTCTACAAGCGTATCATTTTTAACCTCTGCAACAGCAGCTGGGGCAGCTGCGACCGCTGGTACAGGAGCAGGAGTAGCACTTACAACTGGAGCAGCAACAATGGGAGAGGCCACTTGAATGACTTCTTGTTTTGCTTTGCCATTTGCCTTGATTGTGATTTTGAAATCTTTTTGTTCAATTTCTACTTCACTCACTCCGCTTTTCGCTACGAATTTGATTAAATCTTGAATTTGTGTAAGATTCATTTTATTTGTTTTTTTAGAGAATAGTGGGCAAATATAACTCTATTCAATCATTTTTTGATCGAAAATTGGATTTTTTGCGTTTTTTTGAATGACTGGTAGTGGTTGAGTACCGCGAATACTAATAGGACCATTTCACATAAACCGAACCCCAAGTAAACCCGCCACCGAAGGCGGCTAAGATAATGTTGTCGCCTTTGTTCAATTGATTTTCCCAGTCAACCAAGCACAACGGAATAGTGGCAGCTGTGGTATTGCCATACTTGTGAATATTGATCATGACTTTTTCATTCCCAACACCCATTCTGCGGGCCGTAGCATCAATGATGCGAAGATTCGCTTGGTGAGGAACCAACCAGGCAACATCTTCTGAGGAAAGTCCGTTCTTTTCCATAATTTCGGCCGAAACATCCGCCATTCCAACTACAGCCGCCTTAAATACAGGTTGGCCGTCTTGGAAAATATAATGCTCTTTATTTAAAACCGTTTGTGCACTTGCAGGGTTTACAGACCCGCCAGACTTTTGATACAAATAGTTTCTTCCAGTACCATCTGTTTTTAAAATACTATCTAGGACACCTGTCTCGTCTTCAGATGGTTCCAAGAGAACTGCTCCCGCGGCATCACCAAATAAGACACATGTCGTTCTATCGGTATAGTCAACAATGCTCGACATTTTATCAGCGCCAACCACTACAACTTTTTTGTTTTTTCCAGACTCAATGAACTGCGTACCAACGGTTAAGGCATAGATGAATCCTGAACAGGCCGCTCCTACGTCGAAACTCCAAGCATTTTTTGCCCCAATTTTGTCTGAAATGATATTGGCAGTTGCCGGAAATTGATGATCGGGGGTAACAGTAGCACAAATGATTAAGTCAATATCCATTGGAGTAATTCCGCGTTTAGCGCACAACTGCTTTACAGCCTCGGCACCCATATCACTTGTACCAAGTCCCTCCCCTTTGAGTATGTGCCTTGTTGAAATGCCAGTTCTTGTTTTAATCCACTCATCGGTGGTATCAACCATTTTTTCCAAATCGGCATTCGTTAATAAATCTGGTGGTAAGTATCCGCCTACGGCTGTAATGGCTGCTTTCATAATTAAAGGGTAATAGATTGAATTGAGTGGCGAATATACAACAGCTTTTTATTGCGCCACTGAGCGAACGAAATTATTGAACTTACGATGCTGCTCATAATTACCTGCATGCGCAGACCTCTTCAATACAAAACAATGATCTTTTGGAATCTGATGTTCCTGTGCAATGGATTCTTGAATAGATAGTGGAATGAGTCCATCAAACTTTCCCCAAATTAAATAAACCGGCATGGTCCAAGTGAAATGATGTTGTTGTAATTCCTCTGAATTTTCATAGAGGTAACGAAGAACAAATGCGTCTTTGGTCGCGACGCCCTTCGGACGAACAGATTTTCTGTAAACAACTTTCAGTTTAAAGTACCATGGTACATGATGAAAAGCTGTTGCAAGATTGGCTTTGGCCGAGGCATCGCTGGTAGGTGCAAGTAATTCTTGAACATTTTCAACACCAAGTTTTTGCGCATGTTGATTTGCAATTTCAAGAGAATAACAGCAAGCTGGAGAATCGTACAAAATCAATTTTCGAACCCGCTCAGGATGTTGTTCAGCGAAATAAGCTGAAACGATACCGCCGTAAGAGTGACCAACCAGTACAAAAGGTTCAGTGATTTTTTCATTCGAAATGATTTGATACAAATGATCCACTTGCGATTGTATGCTGTTATCTTCTGTCTCATACAATTTACTTTGACCATGCCACAACAAATCAGGCATCAATAAATCATAGTCGTTAAGTAAGGCTTTGTTTTTGAAGAAAGCGAGTTCGCTCTGCATTCCAAATCCGTGAACTAAAACCAACAACGGTTTTTTGGTTCGCGATATGCGGTAGGCATGCTCGCCCAATTCATCCTCGAATTTCTCGAATTTGACCCCTTTTTTGGTCCAAACGTGTGAAAAATGATGCTCGAATTTTTGAACCAATTTGGACTGCCCGCAAATGGCACTTGAAAAAAACAAAAAGGCCACCATAAAAAGGTAGCCTAAAAAAGTGAAATGAAAATGAGTATATTTCATGAAAACAAACTCAATGGAATCAGAGCAATTAAGCTGCTGTTTCCTTCTCCATTACTACTTTACCTTTGTAGTAAAGCTTTCCTTCATGCCAATGCGCTCTGTGAAACATATGCGGTTGACCAGTAGTAGGACAAGTAGAAACGTTTGGAGCTTCCAATTTGTAGTGAGTTCTACGCTTCGCCTGACGGGTTTGCGAAATTCGGTGTTTAGGATGTGCCATATTCGTCTGTTTTTATAAGTTATTCTTCCTCTTCGGAAGGATTAAATTCAAAATTTTCAAAATTCTTTATGTCTTTCCATTGGTCATCTGAATCCTTTTCCACACTGTATTCTTCAATAGCATGAACCACTTCGGGGTTGCAATCTTTTTGATTGTCGTGCATTCTTCTTGCCGGAAGGCTGAGAATTACAAGCTCGTAAAATCTATTTGCAACTTCAAGTTGATATTCGCTGGGCCCAAGCGTCCAAACCTCATCCTCATCAGTTTTCGTTTCATGACCGAATTTGACCAACAATTGATCAAAACCGTTTAGAGTGAAGTCAAAGCTTTCTCCGCAACGATCACAAGGCAGTTGAACTGTGCCTTCAAGTTCTACGTCTAATTCCAACAAGGTTTCTTGCTTGTTTAGAACAACATGGAAATTTAAATTGGCATCTTCAAATTCAGTAGTAGGAAAGTCTTCAAAGAACGTTTGGTCCAATTTAAAATCAATTTCGTGAAGACCGTTTTTCCAACCCGAAAAGGGGATAGTGCATAACGACTTTTTCATAACCTTGATTTCAAACGGACGGCAAATATACACATTTTTCCAATTTGTACTACTTTTGGCGCTCAAATAAAACATGACATGGCGACTACAACTGCAGACATCTCAAACGGAATGTGCTTTAGAATGGATTCTCACATTTGGAAAGTAATTGAATTTCTTCACGTTAAACCGGGAAAAGGACCCGCTTTCGTTCGCACGAAATTAAAAAACCTAAACAATGGAAAAATTGTAGACCACACGTTCAACTCAGGTGTTAAAATAGATACGGTTCGAATAGAAACAAGAGAGTATCAGTTCTTATTCAAAGACGACCAATACAATTTCATGAACATGGAAGATTTTGAACAAATTGGAATTCCAGAACACATGATTAACGCTCCCAAATTTTTAAAAGAGGGTATGAAGTGTATTGTTTTATTCAACACGGAAGATGAACAGCCCATGTCATGTGATTTACCTTCTTTGGTTGAATTTGAAATTACATACACAGAACCCGGTTTGCGTGGCGATACCGCAACGAATGCAATGAAGCCAGCAACTCTAGATGTTGGTGTAGAAGTGCGTGTGCCTTTGTTTATTGAAGTTGGAGACCGCATTCGTGTAGATACGGCTTCAGGTCAATATCACGATCGTTTAAAGAAGTAATTCCGAAAAACAATGGCATCTTTCAGTGAAATTTCATTTGCGGATCAGCGCGTGCTTGTTCGGGTAGACTTCAATGTACCGCTTGACGAAAATTACAATGTAACCGATAATACACGCATTCGTGCGGCTTTACCTACCATCAAGAAGTTAGTTGGTGATGGTGCAAAGGTCATTTTAATGTCTCATTTGGGTCGTCCGAAAGGCGGGCCAGATGAGAAATTCTCGCTGAAACATATTTGCTCTGAAGTTGCGAATTTACTTGGTCAAGAAGTGAATTTCTCTTCAGATTGTATCGGGGATACTGCAAAAAACGAAGTTGAAAAATTATCGAACGGAAGTGTTCTGCTTCTGGAAAATTTAAGGTTTTACACAGAGGAAGAAGGCGGAGACGAATTTTTTGCGGGTCAATTGGCAGAGTTGGGTGATGCATATGTAAATGATGCTTTTGGAACGGCCCACCGAGCGCATGCATCCACTGCGGTGATTGCCAAATTTTTCCCGACTGACAAGTATTTCGGGTTTCTAATGGAACAAGAAGTCTTGAGCATTGAACGTGTTTTAAACAGCACCGAAAGGCCAGTAACAGCTATTGTAGGCGGAAGCAAAGTGTCGAGTAAAATTGCAATCATTGAAAATTTACTGAGTACAGTGGACCACTTGATTATTGGTGGAGGCATGGCATTTACATTCATTAAAGCGCAAGGCGGAGAGATTGGTAATTCTTTAGTTGAAGATGATAAATTAGAACTTGCACTTCAATTGCTTTCACTCGCTGAATCGAAAGGAGTTCAAATTCATTTACCCTCAGATGCTATCATTGCCGATGCGTTCAGCGCCAATGCCAACGTTTCAAGTGCAGATATTACATCCATTCCAGCGGGTTGGATGGGGTTAGATGTAGGCGAGAAATCTGTTGAACAATTCTCCAGTATTATTCTTCAATCGAAAATTGTTCTGTGGAATGGTCCTATGGGTGTTTTTGAATTGGAGCCGTTTGCAAACGGAACTATAGCTATTGCGAAGGCTTTAGTGAAAGCCACTGAAAATGGCGCTTTCACTTTGGTTGGTGGTGGCGACTCGGTAGCTGCCATTAATCAATTCAAACTTGCTGAAAAAGTAAGTTACGTGAGTACAGGTGGTGGTGCCATGTTGGAATCTTTGGAAGGAATAGAATTGCCCGGTATCGCAGCAATAAAAAATTAATTTTTACTCTAGTTTTTGTATCTTCGTGCATCTAAAAATCAAACTATGCACGCAAGAGTTCTATCCCTTATCCTAACTCTCCTTGTTTCTTCGTTTTTAATTCCCGTTTCAGCTCAGATTTATCAACCGGAAGGCTTGAATATTCCTGGTGAATGGAATGGTTGGACAAACCCTCCGGCAGCGGGTCCTTTTTTATCTTCGTCGCAAGCAGGCGGTTTGGTGAATTTGATTACCACAGGTGAACGCCGATGGACCACTACGTTTCAGTCTGGCTACACAGGTAGTAGACAATTTTTATTTACCAGTGGTCCAAATGGAAGCCCATACAACAACAAGTGGGGTGGAGTAACAACCACTTTGAATACCATTCAGAATTATTTCTATCAATCGGGAACGAACAATTCAGTCAATGTAACGAATGGTAAGTATTACACCATTAACTGGGATGATAATGGATACGTGAATACGAATGCTATTGTAATGGAAACCTCAAATGCTCCTGTTACAATTTCAAGTGATTCACAAAACCCCGCCGCTAATGCGGTTTATAACTACAACAGTGTCATTGTAACAGCAAGTTTGTCTGCGTCGTTAAGTCCAGAAGAAAAAGTCTATCTGCGATACTCAACAGACAATTGGGTAAACATTACCAACGTGTTAATGACGGTATCAGGTTCAACAGCTCAGGCTGTAATACCATCGTTTGCAACGGGCACAAACGTGAGTTATAGCATTGTAACCACCACAAGAACCTTCGCGAGCAATGAAGGAAACTATAACGCAGATTTAAGTACCATTCGCAGAAATGAAAATAATAGGACTTATACTATTTTAGCTCCATCAGACGGTTGTGTGGCCGTTGGTAACCCGAGTGATTGGGGAATCAATCAATGGAATGTTTATGTATACAACGCATCCAGTGCCAATGCTTGGGTCAACAATTATGTTGGATACTATTCCATGCCCGATCTTTCGTTCAATACCAGTTTAAATCAAACCAATTCGAATTTTTACTCTTGGAATATAAATGGTTCCCCAGCAAATGCTCCTGGCTATCAAGGTTGTACAGCCGGAAATGATAACCATTCATTCCGAATGAAACGACAAGGTTTTCCTTGTGGGGCCTATCAAATTTCGGTTACAGATATCGATGATTTGGGCGAGTTATATGTCAATGGTACTCTAGTATGGAAAAATCATGTGTGCTGCGGTTTGTCATCTGCTGTTTGGGGCGGGTATTTAGATGGTTCTTCAACGGTTGAGTTCAAAGTTCTTGAGATTGGAGGAGGTTCTGTTTGCGGTTTAACTTTTGCCTCTTTGCCAGAGCCTACTGCCGTTATTACCCCTACTAATCCAACTGAAATTAATTGCAACGGTGTCATTACTTTGTCAAATGTCTCTGGCGGAGCATGCCATCTGGTGAGTGCACCATTCAATGGTGTAATACCTTCAGGAAGTAGTTTTTATGGATCAGGTCAAATTCCTTCAGGTGACCCGAATTATTGCATGTTAACACCCAATAGCGGAGGACAATTGGGAACATGGGCATATACTCCCACATACAGACCTACTGCTTTCAGCGTGAGATACCGTCAATACATGGGTCAAGGATCAGAAGCAGATGGCATAAGCTTTAACTATGGAAATTTTAACCCAGCTGTTGGTGGGGGAGAATCTGGATTTGGGAAATTGGTCATCGCATTTAAAACATATGGTGCTGATGTGGTGGAATTGCTCTATGATGGGGTTCTTATTGCAAGTTATAGCCCATCATTTGGGTTATCGAATGAGGCTTGGACACCAACGCAAATAGATATATCTGCTGACGGTAAAGTGACTTTAATTTTCAATGGAACAACAGTCTTTAACCAGGTTCAGCTTCCTGCTGGATATGCAACAGCAGATAAGTCGAATTGGATTTACGCTTTTTCCGGCAGAACGGGTGCAGACACCGATTTACAGGCAATAGATGATTTAACCATCTATTCAAGAGATAACCTCGAGTTCTTTGTTAGTGGGGTTACCTCTTCTTGGACAACTTCAAAAACTATCAATGCTCCTGCGGGTACGTATACCGTTGAAGCGAGAAACGTTTGTGGTACAGGATGCACATACACTCTAGGGTCAGTGACCATCATTGATCCTTCATCGCCTTCATTAACTTTAACTTCTACAAACGGTACAGGTCAGTCTTACAATGACGGTGTGGCAGATTGCGGAATGTCTAGCTCAACTTTTGGTTGGTTAACAGATGGAAGTTATTCTGTGACAGTGAACGGATGTACCAACGCTAACTATACCGTAACCGAACAGTTTGTGGTGAACGGTACAGTGCAAAATACGGAAACTTGGAACCTTTCGGGAACCGCAACTTGGACCCCGAACAGATTCTGGTCTGTAGGAGTTACTACCGTGAACGTCACTGTTACCGATTCAGAAGGTAACGCGTTCACTACCACATACACGGTTACAATCACAGACAACGAACCATTGAGTATTGTTGCTCCTGCTGATATAACGGCGTGTTCGGGAACAACGGTTGATTTGGGTTCTGCTACTGTTGGTGGATGTTGGACCAACGTATCGAATAACGCACCTGCAAATTTACCGATTGGAAATACAACCATCACATGGACTATTACAGGTGCAAGCGGTAATACTGCAACAGATACTCAGATAGTAACAATAATTGAAACAGTTACGCCAACGGTAACCATTTCCGCCTCACCCGATTTACAGGTTTGTCCGTTTGCTGAACCAGGTGGAAATGATGAGAATATGATATTTTTTACAGCATCTACAACGAATTGTGGTGACAATCCAACGTATCAATGGTATGTGAACGGAAATGATACTTGGGGTAATGAACCAAATGTTTCGGGAGATGTGTTTATTGGCGGAGAGCAGATTTATGTTACCGTGATACCTACAAATGACTGCCAGACATCGAGTCTTGTTACTTCGAATATTTTAGTACCTGTTGCAATGAATGCTCAGTCGTATTATGTCGATTATGATGGTGATGGATATGGGAACTCTTTCAATTCTCAAATGGCTTGTAGTCCACAACCTGGTCTAACTACCGTAGGTGGCGATTGCGATGATTACAATGCAAATGCATATCCAGGTGCAACGGAGATTTGCGGAAACGGAATCGATGATGATTGTATTGGTGGTGACTTGGCTTGTAATGTGCCGGGTTGTACCGATAATACTGCTTGTAATTACAATTCTGCGGCTACCAATGATGATGGTTCATGTTCTTATGGATCTAGTTTTTATGCTGACACGGATAACGACGGATATGGAGCAGGAACGGCAACGCAAGCTTGTACACAACCTTCTGGATTCGTAACGAATAATACGGATTGTAACGACTCAAGTAGTGCAGTTTACCCAGGTGCAACAGAAACTTGCAACAGCATAGACGATGATTGCGACGGTTCAACTGATGAAGGTGTTCAATCTACGTTCTATGCAGATGCTGACGGTGATGGTTTTGGTGAATTAGCAACTTCAACAGACGCGTGTACTGCTCCAACAGGATATGTATCGAACAGCACAGATTGTGACGATTCAGACAACGCATTATATCCCGGTGCAACAGAAACTTGCAACGATATTGATGATGATTGTGACGGAACAGCGGATGATGGGCTCCAAACTACAACATATTATGTAGATGGTGATGGCGATGGATTTGGAACAACAACTTCTGCAGATTTTTGTGAAGATCCTGGAGTTGGATATGCAACAAACAATACAGATTGCAACGACACAAATGCTCAAATCAATCAAACGGCAACAGAATTGTGCAACGGTATTGATGACAACTGTAATAACCAAACAGATGAAGGATTGCCATTCACAAACTATTATGTAGACAGCGATGGCGATGGCTTCGGAGCTGGAACGGCGGCAAGTTTTTGTGCGAACCCTGGAGCTTCCTACGCAACCACCAATACCGATTGTAACAACGGGAATGCAAATATTTATCCAGGTGCAAACGAGATCTGTAATGGCGTTGATGACGATTGTGATGGATCTACAGATGAGGGCGTACTAAACACTTACTATGCAGATGCAGATGGTGACGGTTATGGAAATTCAGGCAACACACAAACAGCTTGTTCTCAACCAACAGGTTATGTGACTATTGGCGGTGATTGCTTCGATGGTTCAGCTGCCATTAATCCAGGCGCAACCGAAATTTGCAACAACATAGATGACAACTGTGACGGCACAATAGATAATGCATTTGTTAACTACTATGCAGATAGTGATGGTGATGGTTTTGGTGGTGGAAATGCAGTTTCAATTCAATCGTGTACTACACCAGCTGGCTATACAACCTCAGCAACCGATTGTAACAATGCCAATGCCAACGTTTATCCTGGCGCCATAGAAATTTGTAATGGTATTGATGACGATTGTGATTCAAACATTGACGAGGGTGTATTGATGACGTATTATTTAGATTCAGATGGAGATGGATTCGGAGGTACAACTTCTACAACAGGATGCTCAGCACCGAATGGGTATGTTTCATCTTCAACAGATTGTAATGACACCAATTCAGCTGTGAATCCAGGTGCGACAGAAGTATGTAATTCAATTGATGATGATTGTGATGGAACCACAGACGAAGGTTGTCCGTCAACAACGCCAGGTGAGGAGCCAAGCAACGCTGTGAGTGCTCCGTCTAGTTATTATTCGTATTGCTCTAATTTCTACGGTACACTTGCAGGCGCATTACCAAGTACGTACGCACAATCCACATGTGTTACCGGAGAAGATAAGTGGTATACATTCACGGCGTTGTCAAGTGGAGTAACTATATTCATTGGCTCTTACTTCAATGATATCTTAATTGAATTGCAAGATGTGAATGGTAATTTAATAGAGACGGAAAATGCTGTGAATGGTATTGGAACAGAAGTAATGAACTACGTGGGATTAACTGCTGGACAGGTATATCGTGTGGGCGTTAGAAACTACAACAGTAACCTTGCTGCTGGTAATCAATTCTCTGGATGTATTCGTCATTTGAAGCGCGGCGGTTGTGATAGCGGAACTGTAGGTGGAGGTAACTGGCCAAGTCAAATTAGCATGTGCTCTGTTTTCAAAGCAACATACGCAGGTTCAGGTGTTCAGTATCGTTATACTTGGACAGGACTTACAGGCGGCGCTACCGGAAACGTTTACACAAGAACTCAAAGTTCAGATTACTTGAGTTTGACAAACGTTACACCAACACTACAAAGTGGCTGTCAATACAGCGTATTGGTAACAAACCTATACACCATAGCCAATGGCGCTGGTGTAAATGAAGTCTTGGAAGTACCAGCTTTAGCACCGTGTACAATTACCATATTAGCCGACGCTACAGTACAATTACGTTCAACAGACCAATGCTCAAACGGACCACGCTTCAGAAGCTCGGTTGTAGCTTCTTTACCTTGGGTATGCGGTGTAAATAACTGGCGTTGGAGATTCACTGAGGTGAACCCATCAACTTATCAGGTTATTGGCTTACCTATTGAAATAAATAGAGGTGCAGCAAGTAATTACTTGAACTTGGGAACTGTTGCAGCATTACAATACGGTAAGACGTATGCAGTTCAAACTGCCCCTGTATTCACATATACCGGTTCCAACTACCAATGGGGCCCTTCACACTACCTATGTATCATAGGCTTGTCAGGAATGACGCTGAACAATACAGATCAGGTTATGGATGAATCAAATAAAAATGAAAATTTGATTGTCAATGAATTCGAACTTGCTTTGTATCCGAATCCAACCAATGGAGACGAACTGAATATTACATTGAGTGGAGTTTCTGGCGATGATCAGTCATTGGTAAGAATAATGAATACCTTCGGTCAGATTGTTTATGAAGGAAAATGGAACGCGGAAGGCGTTATTCAAAAACAAGTTAACGTGAGCCGTTGGTCCAATGGTATGTATCTTTTTGAGGTTCGCTCAGGAGATCAGACCCTTACGAAACGATTCATGATTAGTCAATAATTCAAGCGAAACGAAAATGAAAAGGGGTGAAGAAATTCACCCCTTTTTCTATGAGATATATCACTGCGGTTTTATGACAATAGTATGACATAGAAACTCAGTCGCGAAAGCATCTTCGCGTTTGTATGCAGGGTTTGAGAGCTATTTCCATTCATCACCACCACTTTCCTTTGGAAACCATAGGTGATTTTTCTCTAGCTGAAGAGGCTTTGGAGGGAACAGTCAATAAATTAAAGCAGACTTTTGGAATTCAAGAAATCATGTACCTCGGCACGTGCAATCGCATTGAATTTATTTTCACCTTACCCCACTACGTATGTCCAGGATTCGCATTCGAGTTTTTGAAATGCGTTCAACCCAATGTGCCAGATGAAGTGCTACGCGGTATAGCGGGAAAGGTACTTCGTTTCAATGACGAAGAAACGGTAGAACACTTATTTCGCGTGGCTTCTGGATTAGATTCAATGATTGTGGGAGAGCAAGAAATTATTACGCAATTGAGAAAAGCCTATGAGGCTTGTGAGAATCTGAAAGCAACGGGTGATGATTTGCGCCTTTTAATTCAGGCGGCAATACGCGTTGGAAAAGAAGTTTACACGGAAACCAATCTCTCGAAAAAACCCGTTTCTATAGTTTCAATCGCTTGGAACGAATTCAGAAAAAAACAATTTCCTCATCAATCTAGAATTCTGTGCGTAGGTGCGGGTCAAATCATTCGAAATTTTGTAAAATTTCTCGGCGAAAACAGTTACTCCAATGTTCATGTAGTGAATAGATCATTGGAAAACGCAGAACAAGTGGCGCGCTTGGCGGCAGGAAAAGCTTCAACACTTTCTGACCTCACTGCTCAAATTCCAGCTGCAGATGTTCTTGTTGTTTGCACAGGATCACAGGAATATATCATTCAAAAAGAACACTTAGAAATGTTGGTAGATGGTAACTCTACCGAGAAAATGGTAATAGATTTAGCACTTCCAAATAACGTGCATCCAGATGTATTAAATCTGCCAAACATTGATTTTGTTGACATGGTATCCATTCAAAAATCAATTCATGAGAACATTGCATTCAGAGAAGAATCCATGGAAGATGGAATTCGAATAGTGGATCGCAACAAGAATGAATTCAAGAAAATGGTGCAGTCTAGAAATGTTGAACGGGTCATGAGAGCCATTCCTGAGACCATTAAGGGAATAAAACAAACCGCGGTGGAACTGGTGTTCAAAAAAGAAATTGACGGTCTGAATGAAGAAACAAAAGCCTTGGTTTTAGATATCATTCAGTACATGGAAAAGAAGTATATTTCGGTGCCAATGAAAATGGCAAAGGATGTACTTTTGGAGGAGATATCAAAAAATTAACACGTGAAGTCAATTGTTATAGGTAGCAGAGGAAGTGATCTAGCCTTGTGGCAAGCGAATTATATTAAGGCGAAAATCGAAGATCTTGGATTTACCTGCGTTATTCAAATCATTGAAACAAGGGGAGATCAAATTCAAAACATTGGATTTTCGAAAATGGAAGGCAAAGGATTTTTTACCAAAGAAATAGAAGAGGCCTTGCTTGAAAAAAAAATAGATATTGCCGTTCATTCGCATAAAGATCTCGAAACCTCGCAACCTTCAGGCTTATGCATCGCAGCTGTGACAGAGAGAGCGGCTCCTGAAGATGTAATCTTAATCTTGAAGTCATCTGTTGATGAAAATGCTGTCTTTGATTTCAAACAACACGCCGTTGTTGGTACCAGTTCAGCACGAAGAAAAGCTCAATTGAATTTTCACCGACCCGATGCGAAACTAGAGGATTTACGAGGCAATGTACCCACACGAATTCAGAAATTGCGCGATGGAAAATATGATGCAATCATCTTAGCCAAGGCAGGTTTAGATCGTTTGGAAATTGACCTGTCTGAATTTCATGTTCATGTATGTGAACCTGAAAAATTTGTTCCTGCCCCAGCGCAAGGTGCTCTTGGCCTGCAATGTAGAACCGAAGACGAATCTACCATTCAATTACTTTCGAACCTCAATCACATAGAAACTTCAGATTGCGTTTTTATAGAAAGATCAGTATTGGCTCAATTAAATGGTGGTTGCCAACTTCCTCTTGGTGTTTATGCGCAGAAACATTTCAATGAATATGTAGTACACGTTTCCTATGCGAAATCTAGCTTTGATGAAACGGTATATTACAGTCTGCGCAATGAATCACAGACAGATGCCATTCATCATGTTTTGAAACTCCTCAAAGAGGAATGAAGTGTGTTTTCATAACTAAGAATATTAAAGGCAATGAACCTCTAGGTCAACTGCTAAAAGAAAAAGGCATTGATTGCATCGGAGAGTCCTTTCTTCGATTTGAATTGGTCAATGATATTCCGGAAGAAATAAATTCAGCATGGATTTTTTTTACATCTCCTACTGCAGTTGAGATGTATCAAAGAGCATATCCAAAATGTAATAAATCTTGGGCTGCTCTCGGAATGGGTACTGCAAAGGGAAAGGAAAATCTTTTTCAATTTATTGGAAGTGGCAAGGAAGTAAAAAATATCGCTGCACAATTTAATGAACTACCGAATAGTCATTCGGTAACACTGATTTCACCAGAAAACGGAAATAGAAGTTTGAAGCCTTTTCTTCAGAATACGGCCGAGGTGGTGATTCTATATAAGACTATAGAATTACCGAAACATCTTCCACAGGCTACCGCGTACGTTTTTACATCTCCTTCAAATGCCCGTGCAGCCGCTATTTTGAATGATCTTTCTACATTACATGTATCATGTCTTGGATCAACAACAAGAAATCAACTTCTTGATTTGGGGGTAACGAAAGTTCATGAATTTAATTCTTGGATTTGGGAGGAAATAACAGAAGAGATCGAGGTTTGGCTATCCAATCTCTAATTCAACACCAAGCAACAAAAGCACTATGAGCAATGCTCCTAATACAATGCGGTAATATCCGAATGGACGGAATCCAAATTTTGTTAGGAGATTCACAAACGTTTTAATAGCAAGGATACCTACAACAAAGGCGACTAAATTACCAATGCCCAATAGTTTCAAATTTTCAGAATTGAAAAAATTAGGATTTGCTTCTAACGTATCTTTCATCTTGAAAACGGTAGCTCCAAACATAGTAGGTACTGCCAAAAAAAACGAGAACTCAGCTGCTGATTTTTTTTTCAGTCCTTGAGTCATTCCGCCTATAATTGTTGCTGCACTTCTGCTTACGCCGGGAATCATGGATACACATTGAAACAAGCCAATGACAAAAGCCGAACGGTAATTCGGTTCCTCCAAGCTTCGTTCACGAATCAATTTATCAATGAACAAGAAAATAACTCCGCCAATGAACAATGATATTCCAACTGTCATTGGACTTTCAAGGGCCGCATCTATTTGATCAGAAAATAAAAATCCTAAAATGGCGGCTGGAACAAAAGCCACCATAAGCTTGAAATAAAATTGGAAACTTTGAAAGAATTTTTTCCAATAAAGCACCACAACGCTTAAGATGGCTCCAAGCTGTATGTTCACTAAAAAAGCTTTCGTGAAATCTGTAGATTGAATTCCCAAGAGCTCTTGAGTAATAATCATATGCCCGGTACTGGAAACAGGCAAGAATTCTGTTAAACCTTCAACAATGGCAATGAGAATGGCTTCTAGAACACTCAAGCTTTTGAGTTTTCGTTGTTTTTCGATTTAAACATGATTCCATAACCAATCACGGCATAACCAATTAAAACTACAATGGGAGCAACTGTAATTCTTCGCGCACTGAAAAGTTCATCTGGGTTGAATTGATTCGGATCTTCAGAGCCTCCACCACTCATTAAAATGTATCCAATAGTTATGATAGCTACACCTAAAAGAATAATGTATGCGTTTGTTTTTGTGAAGGGGAAGTTTAATTTACTCATGATAATGTTTCAACTCGACGAAAATACTTCAAATTTAGTTGGTACCAAAACAATCTTAGCTCAATTACTTTTGTTTCATGAAACTGAATTTCATAATCTGCGTTTCAACTCTTATGGCAATTTTTTTTTCATCTTGCAATTTATACAACTGGCAGCAACGCAGGGTGGAAAGAAGGATGGTACGAAATGGAATAGTTGGCCTTTCGAAGGTTACGTCAGATGGTACCGAAAATGGCTATTGCACAAGCAAAGAGAATTTAGATCTTTCAAAACCAACCTTGCTGCTTATTCATGGTTACCACGGTGGTGGTTTAGATCAGTGGTCACCGAATATTCCTGTGCTTTCAGAACACTTTAACATTGTTGCTCCCGATTTGAATTATCATGGAAAAACGAAATTCGATTCCAATTTTTCAATTGAAATGCAAGTTGATTGGGTTCATCGATTCATTTCTTCCTTGGAAGTCTCATGTCTGCAAAACAACCTTATTGTTATTGGCAGTTCGTATGGAGGTCTTGTAAGTGCACGTTTCTGTGAGAAATATGCAAATCAAGTGAAAGCGCATGTCTGTTATGATGGTTTATCGGGTTGTTTCAATAAATCAACAACAGATAGCATTGCTCAAAAACATGGAATTCCCAATGCATTTGCCCTTCTTAATCCGACCACAGTGAAAGATTTAAAAACCTTGGCTGGATTACAAAATTCAGTAAACGCCTCGAATTTCATTCTAAAAATCGCTTTGGAAAATCATTTCCTGAAAAACAGAAATGAGAAAATGGAACTCTTAAATTATTTAGATCGAAATGAATCTCAATTGAAAAGTCACAAGTTTTATTGGCCAATGCCTGTCTATATTTTATGGGGAGAAAATGATCAAATCATTTCGAAGCAAAGCGCCTACTGCTTGAAACGAATTTATCAAATTCCCGACAATCAATTTTCCATGATTCCAAATGCAGGTCACATCTTGAATATGGAGAATCCGAAGGTCTTCAATCAATGGGTAATAGATCGCTTCGCTACGAAAGATTAAGTTCCCTTATTTTTGTTAAAATTTTCAATTATGTTCAGAAGTGTAACGTGCGGTGAATTGCGCATTTCAGATGTAGGTAAGCAAGTGAAATTGGCCGGATGGGTTCAACGTTCGCGCGATTTGGGTGGAATGACCTTTGTTGATTTACGTGATAGATATGGTATTACACAATTGGCATTCAATATGGATACGCAAGCTGCACTGTGCGAAGCAGCCCGCAAATGGGGAAGAGAATTTGTGGTTCAGGTGGAAGGTAAAGTGGTTGAACGTTACTCGAAAAATACAAACATTCCAACCGGAGAAATTGAAATAGAGGCGACCGCTTGTACTGTTTTGAATGCATCATTAACGCCCCCTTTCACCATTGAAGATGATACAGATGGCGGTGATGATTTACGCATGCAGTGGCGCTTTTTAGACTTACGCCGCAACCCGTTGAGGCAAAATC
Organism: Bacteroidota bacterium; assembly: GCA_016868835.1. Taxonomy (GTDB): domain Bacteria; phylum Bacteroidota; class Bacteroidia; order Flavobacteriales_D; family Sanyastnellaceae; genus CAIZGX01. The sequence continues at coordinate 23,328 of VGFR01000007.1, forward strand.
TCATGCTTCGTCACAAATTGGGAATTGAAACGCGTAAATACCTTGACAGCTTGGAATTCTTGGAAATTGAAACCCCATATTTAATCAAGTCCACCCCGGAAGGTGCACGAGATTTTGTTGTGCCGAGTAGAATGAATCCAGGTCAGTTCTATGCATTGCCGCAGTCACCACAAACGTTTAAGCAGTTGCTTATGGTCAGCGGTTACGATCGCTACTATCAAATTGTGCGTTGTTTCCGCGATGAAGATCTTCGTGCAGACCGCCAACCCGAATTCACGCAGATAGACTGCGAAATGGCCTTTGTAGAGCAAGAAGACATTCTAAACACGTTTGAGGGGTTGATTCGCCATTTATTCAAAACTGTGAAAGGAATTGATATTCCTGAAGTGCCGCGCATGCTGTATTCTGAGGCCATGCGGTTGTACGGGAATGATAAACCAGATATTCGTTTTGGAATGACCTTTAAAGATTTGACAGATCTTGGGAAAGGAAAAGGATTCGGTGTATTTGATTCAGCAGAATCTATATTGGCTATCAACGTTGCTGGTTGCGCAGTGTATACGCGTGCGCAATTAGATGAATTAACCGAATGGATGAAGCGTCCACAAATTGGAGCGAAGGGGTTAATTTATATGCGATGCAATGAAGATGGAACATTCAAATCTTCCGTAGATAAGTTTTTCGATTCTGAATCTTTAGCGTTGTGGGCAGAACGTTGTGAATCAAAGCCAGGTGATTTGGTATTGGTTTTATCAGGCGGAACGAATGCCACAAGGAAACAATTGAGTGAATTGAGGTTGCTTATGGGTGGAAGGCTAGGGTTAAGAAATTCAGCGGTTTTCGCTCCGCTTTGGGTCATGGATTTTCCTTTGCTTGAATTCAATGAGGAAGAGGGAAGGTACTTTGCCATGCACCATCCCTTCACTTCACCCAAACCCGATCAGATTCATTTATTAGAAACAGATCCAGGATCTGTCAATGCAAATGCCTATGACTTTGTGTTGAATGGTGTTGAAATTGGCGGTGGCTCAATACGTATTCACGACAGAGAAGTACAAGCTCGAATGTTTGATTTACTTGGATTTAGCAAGGAAGAGGCACAAGCACAGTTTGGATTTTTATTGAATGCCTTCGAGTATGGCGCACCGCCACACGGTGGATTGGCTTTTGGATTTGATCGATTGTGCTCGTTGTTCGGTGGTAGTGAGGGAATTAGAGACTTCATTGCTTTCCCAAAAAACAACAGTGGAAGAGATGTTATGATTGATGCTCCAAGTGAAATTAACCAGGTTCAGTTGGAAGAATTATCAATTTCTGTAAAAAAGTTGGAAAACTAAAAAAAATACCTATCTTTGCCTCCCGTTTGAAAAAACAAAGCATATGTCAAAACGTACTTATCAACCATCGAATACCAAGCGCAGAAACAAACATGGTTTCCGTAAGCGCATGTCAACGGCTGCGGGTCGTGCAGTTTTATCTTCACGTCGTGCGAAAGGTCGCAAGAAGTTAACCACTTCAGATGAGCGTCGTCATAAAGGAATAGAGCGTCTGTAATCAGTCGCATAAAAATACAAACCGCTCTTCACGAGCGGTTTTTTTTTGATAGCATATGAATTTAATTACAGTTGGTACGGTAGCATTCGATAGCATTGCTACGCCATTTGAGTCAAGAGAAAAGGTAATAGGTGGCGCAGCTACCTACATTTCTTTGGCCGCATCATTTTTGAATGGATCATGTGGGGTGGTGAGTGTGGTTGGAGATGATTTTCCAGAATCGGTCATTACTGATTTGAAATCGAGAGGAGTGGATTGGTCGGGCTTGGAGATTAAACAGGGGGAAAAATCCTTTCATTGGTCTGGGAAGTATCATTTAGATATGAATTCGCGTGATACGCTTGCTACAGACTTGAATGTTTTGGCATCGTTTGAACCAAAAGTTCCGGCATCGTTTCAAAATGCTGATTATGTTATGTTGGGAAATTTGGTGCCGGCGGTTCAGATTGGTGTGTTAAGACAAATGGCAAAACGCCCGAAATTGGTTGTTTTGGATACCATGAACTTTTGGATGGATGTTGCACGAGAAGATTTAGATCGCGTTTTTACCATGGTAGATGTGGTGACCATTAATGATGAAGAAGCCCGACAGTACACAGGTGAAAGATCTCTGAAAAAAGCAGCTAGGCAGATTTTGGCCTTGGGTCCGAAGGCGTTGATTATTAAAAAAGGGGAGCACGGTGCTCTCTTGTTTGGTGGTGACGAAGTCTTTTTTGCTCCGGCTATGCTTTTAGATGAGGTGAAGGATCCTACGGGTGCCGGAGACTCTTTTGCAGGCGGATTCATAGGTTATCTGGCCAAAACAGATGATATTTCTTTCGATAACATGAAGCGAGCCATTGTACACGGCTCGGCACTTGCGTCTTTTACGTGCGAAGATTTTGGTCCTGATGCACTTATGAAAGTAACAGCAGAACAATTGCAACATCGGTTGAATGCTTTCGATCAAATGGTTCGCATTTAATTGTTCATTCTTGGTTAGAATCATTAATTCCAATTCACTTTTAAATTAATGTATTCATAGTTACTATGAAGAGAGTAGATTTTATGAAAGAATGCGAGGCTATTTATACAATAGAAATGAATTATCTTAGATAAAAATTTCGAAAATGCGCATAAAAATTTCATTGCTATCTGCACTGATGGCAGTATTTACTTTTTCTGACATCTACAGTCAATCTGTTCTCATTTGCGGTAGTCCTTATGAAGCCGTTTGGTTAACAGACGTACAAATGAAAATTCAGGCTACAGGACAATTTGGGACAGTAGATATTTTCAATACATCATTTGCAACACCCTCAACTGCAACAATGCTTGGGTATGATGCCATATTAAATTTTACAGATGTACCACCAGTAGACCCAACACTATTTGGTAACAATTTAGCAAGTTATATTGACCAAGGCGGCGGTGTTGTAAATTGTGTTTTTGCTGTGGCGATTGTCCCTGTATCAGGAGCATTCGGAACTACCACATATGCAGTAGCAGAGTTTGCTAATGCGCAAACACAAAATGTACCCTTGTCTCTCGGCATAGTAGTGAATCCAATTCATCCTATTTTAAGCGGTGTAAATTCTTTTCAAGGTGGAAGTTCCAGTTTCAATTCGCCAGGAACCGCATTCGTACCTGGATCGAGTGTAAATGCCTATTGGAGCAATGGCCAATGGTTGGTTGCAACTCGCGAAAATGTTGGTCCAATGGGTGTGCGCAGGGCTGATTTGAATTTCTATCCACCGTCATCTGACGCAAGATCAGATTTCTGGAATTCTACAACCAACGGAGGACTACTCATGGCAAATGCATTAACATGGGTTATGAACCCAAACATGGCGGGATGTACAGATGCAACGGCATGTAACTTTAACGCTTCAGCGAATATAAACGATGGATCATGTGATTATGGTTCTGATTACTATGCAGATATAGACGGTGATGGATACGGTGCTGGTTCAGCAACGAATGCTTGTGTTCAACCTTTAGGATATGTTACAAATAATACAGATTGTGATGATGCGAATGCAAATCTGAATTTGGGGGTAAATGAAATTTGCAATCAAATAGATGATGATTGTAACGGATTGGCTGATGATGGATTAATCTATACAGATTATTATGCAGATAATGATAATGACGGATTTGGTGCTGGATCACTCACCAACTCTTGCGTAGTTTTAGGTCAAGGGTATGTCATTGACAATACAGATTGCAATGATGCTGATCCAAATATGAATCCCATTGCCATTGAAGTTTGCAATCAAATAGACGATAACTGTAACAACTTGATTGATGATGGTTTAATCTTCAACAATTACTATTCAGATAATGATTCAGACGGATTTGGCGCCGGTTTGCCAATTGGCTCTTGCGCTGATTTGGGATTGGTTTATGTTCTTGATAATACAGATTGCGATGATGCAAATTCCAATGTGAATCCCATTGCAATTGAAATAGGAGGAAATGGAATTGATGAGAATTGTGATGGTCAAATAGATAATTCAGTTATTGAAATTTCTAACAGCAGCTTTGTTCTCTATCCAAATCCCACCAATCAGTTCATCAACGTACAAGTGGGATCTTATTACGTTGGAAAATATTACCAAGTGTGTAATGTTGTGGGGGACGAAGTGCTCAATGGACAAATCAATGGTACTCAAGGCATATTGGATTTGGCTTCATTAACCAATGGCGCATATTTCTTCAAAATAGAACAAGAAACAAAACGATTTATACTCAGCAGATAAAATTGGACATGAGATTAGAAAAGGGTGCAAGCCCTTTTTTATTTTCCGAAATAAGCTTGAATGTTTTCTGAAATTCCGTTTTTCCAAATTTCAAAGAGAAGTTCGCCAGAACCATTTTTTACATTCGGTAATCCTAAGGATTCGCCTGCTTTGACTTTTTTCCCCGTACCCACCGATATACTCTTTAAATTTTTGTATACGGAGACAAATCCATCGGCGTGTTGAACTAAAACACGATTGCCATCAACAGGAGAGAATGAAGTTTCAATGATGGTTCCGTCTAAAATAGATTTAACCGTTTCGTTTATACCACATTTCCAACTGACCTGATTTGAATTTGGCACAAAAAAATATTCGCCACTAACGGGCGGTAACAACAGCGATCCACCCCGTGCATTTGCTCTTCCTTGGTACGGAACCATTCCTGTAGTTTGATTTAACTCTGCTCGAATTTTATTTTCAATTTCAGAGGTTTGATAATTCAAATCAACTTCAGAAAGTTTGGTTGTGTCGGTTAAATTCGATGAAGGTCCACTTCCCGACAGAATAAGTTTTAAATCGGTATAATATCTCTCTTGCGATCGCATGACCTGTGTCAAAGAATCTGCTTTGAATCGAGCAACTCGGGCGTTTTCTCGTGATTCGTACGATGAGAAATCTGGAACCAATACGGTCTTTAATGGGGTGAAAGCAATAAGAGCATAAAATAAAAAAGCGAAAACCACAATGAATCCTCCGAACATGACAATTACATTCATAGGACTAAGACTGTACGAAAACTTTTCCTCGAACGTATTTTCATTTAAAACGATTAAGCGAAATGGCTTCTTTAGTTTCTTGAGTATCCGTCTTTTTTTTCTTTTACGTTCCATTTTTCGTTCTAAAAGTAAGAAGTTTCAACGGAAATTAGAATTAATGCAATAAATTCGCTTTCCTTCGTTGTTATTGCGCCGCATGAATCAAAACCTGCTCATCTCGAAAAGAAATATGAAGTATAAATTCATACTTGGATTGATGTTGGCTGCCATAGTATGGGAAGCATGCTCAACAAAAGTTGACGGCGTAGCATATCGCATCTATCACAATACCACCGGGCATTACAATGGTTATTTCAATGCGAATGAATTGATCAAGAAAACGCAACTCAATTTTGAAGTGAAGCGGAAAGATGATTTTGATGAAGTCATTGCATTAAAGAACTACGGAAATCCTGAACTGTTCAAAGAGGCCAAGCCAGAGATGGACAAAGCCATAAAAAAGTGCGAAAAGGTTATTAAAAGACATACCATGACCTCTGAAACCAAGAAGGACATGAAGTGGCCCGTTTTTAATAAATGGATGGATGATAATTACCTTGTTATTGGTCAAGCTAATTTATACAAAGGTGATTACTTCAAAGCGCAAGAAACATTTGATTTTATTTCGAATAAATACCAAGACCCTGATGTGGTCTTGAATGCATACACCTGGGCAATGCGCGCTTACATGCTTGATTCAGAATTCTCACGTGCCAAGCAAATACTGTTAAAAGCTGAAGCATTGGAAGATGTTTCGGAAAAATTTAAAGTTCAATTTGAATTGACAAAAGCTGAATTTTATATGGCTCAGAACATGAACAAAGAAGCCATTGAAAATTTGGAAAATGCAATACCAAGAATTACGAAAAAACAAGAGAAGATTATTCCTCAATTCGCTTTGGCCCAATTGTATGATGAGGAAAACAGATCATCTGACGCCAAATTGGCTTACCAGAAAATTCTCAAGCTAAAGCCATACTATCAACTCGAATTTCATTCACGACTTAAGCTCTTGCTTGCGGAATACCGAACAACAGGTAATGCATCTTCAACAGAAAAATCTTTGGAGTTGATGTTGGTAGATGAGAAAAATGAATCGTATAAAAGTTACATTTTCTCCGGACTTGGAATGGTTGCAGTTGATGAAGGTAGAAAGTTAGATGCAGTAGGAAGGTACAACCAAGCATTGAAAGAAACGAAAGACAATAAAAAACAACGCACCAAACTTTTTATTTTGCTTGCAGATCTCAACTTTGACTTGAAGCAATACACAGATGCCCAACGAAATTATGATAGTGCATATCATAATTTGTCAGACAAACATCCGCGTTACTCAGAAATTAAGGCGAGAGCGCAGAGCTTATTGGAATTGGTTACTCAACTCAGAATCATTGATCAAAATGATAGTTTGGTGAATCTATGTGCCAAGAATCCTGAGGAAATTCAAATGGTAATCGAACGCGAACATAATCGCTTAACTGCTGAAATGACAGCCCAAAAGGAGCGCGATAAGCAAGAGTTGTTGAATCGGTTGAAAGGGGATGATATTGTAGGCGCTTTTTGGATTTACAACAAGAATTTGCTTGAAAAGGGGAAGCAAAGTTTTGAGGATCAGTGGGGAAGTAGACCGCTCAAAGACAATTGGAGAAATCAATCTTTGGTTTCTCAGATGTTTAGTGTTCCTGATGAAAGTATTATTGAAATGGTTGAGGATACGGCGCAATTGAATAATGACAAATACAAAGTTCCATCGGTTGAGGAAATGAAGTCAAAATTACCTTGCGCCGATAAGAAATCAATGGATAAGTTGGCTGCAGATTTAGCGGAGGCATACTACATGGCTGGACTTGTTTATAAAGAAAAGTTGAATGATTTAGATAATGCATTGTTGTCATGGTTCAATCTAGATCAGCGTTGTGTAAAAGGCAGTTTCCACGCCATGGCGTATTATCAATTGTTTAGAGGATGGACAACCAAAGAAAAGGAGGGGTATCAGGTAAATTCTACTTGTCCTACCTGCAGCGCTGCTTATTGGGGAAGAAAAATTAAAACAGAATACGCAGGTTCTGAATGGGCCATGCTGGTAGATGATCCGAACTACGCAAGTGGCGAGCAAATCAAAAGGTCCGAGGAGGAAAAGAATTACAGTGCCGCTTACAGTCACTTTCAGAATGGAAATTACGTTCAAGCTTTGCTTGCCACAAGAAAGGCAATCGAAGAACGACCTGATAATCATCTCATTTGTCAATACCACATGCTACGAGCATACAGTCTCAGTAAAACTGAAGTGGCAAACGGTGTAAAAGAAAATTGTATCGCTGAATTGAACTGGGTAAAAACAAATTGCCCCGATACAGACCTCTCAAAAGTGGCATCAGATGCATTAAAGGCAATGGATGGAAAGCTTGAACCGCAGCCTCAGAACAACGAAAGTGGTCAGTTCAAAAGATTGGATGAGGGTGAACATTTTGTGGTTATTTCTTTTGAGAATAAAATGGGTGACTTTAAAGCTGAGAGAACTGGATTAGCAGATTTCAATAGCACTTTCTTCAGTTCAAACGACTATAAAGTAAGTAAGGCACAAATTCCGAATGGAGCTTCTTTGGTTTTAGTCAAGTCTTTTTCAAATTTGAAGGAAGCAAAAGAATATTTTACTACTTTTGTTGGAGATCAAGAGCTTTCTAAAGTAATTGATTTTAAAGCAACAAAGCAATTTATTATAACTAAGCAGAACTACCTAGAACTCTTCAAATCACGCGATTTGAAAGGGTATTTAGAGTTTGCTCTAAAAAATTATTGAACATGCTATCTAAAGGCGCAACAACAACGAAAACAACTGACGGAGTTTCAGATAACGCAATCAATAGAATTGTTGAAGGAACAATTATTGAAGGTGAAATTAGATGTGAAAGTAACATTCGAATTGACGGTATTTTTACAGGTAATATCGGTACCAAGGGACGTCTTGTTATAGGTCCAACGGGTAAAATTGAGGGAAATATTATTTGTCAGAACGCTGAAATAGATGGTTTCGTGAAAGGGAAAATTCAAGTGGCACAACTGCTTTCATTGAAAAGCACTGCCAAAGTTGAAGGTGATATCTTCACTGATAAATTAGCTATTGAGCCAGGTGCAGCATTTACAGGTATGTGCTCTATGGGCCAGAAGCCAAAAGAGGCTCCAAAACCAAATGAACCCATTCCAACCACACCGAATCAAGGAGTAAAATCATAAAAAATAGTTTTCTGAAATATACCAGTCTAGCGACCCAAATGGCCATTGCTATTGGGTTAGGTGTATGGATTGGAATGAAACTAGATGATTACTATCATTTGAAAAGACCATATTTAACCATGGTCTTTTCGCTTTTTGGTGTTGCCATAGGCATGTATCAATTCATGAAAGATTTCCTAATTAAAAAATGAAAACGCAGAATACCCTTTACTTGGCCATTGGCGCTTTACTCGGCGCCGCCATTTATTTCACAATAAATTTCACCTCAGTACCCTTGATTGCGACTGCTGTGCCGCTGGCTTTTGCAGCAATAGCGGTACTTCTAAACAACCACTTCGAGAAAACTAAAAGTCTATCGCCAACAAAGTCTGTGAATGCAGTCATGATTGGGGTGCTTATTAAACTGCTTTTTTCGGCATTGATTATAGCCGGATTGATTGTTTTAAAGAAGGAATCAAAATACGCGTCTGCAGGCTTGGTTTTTCTGACGTATATTATTTACTCGGTGCTTTTGATAAAGTCTGCCTTGAAAATTGAAAATTCAAAGTAGATTTTCTAAAAAAAAGTTTTATACTTCATTGGCTCTTCATTACATTTGCCCCGCGAAAAAAATGTTGAGTCGTGAATTTGAATAAATTACTCCTTCTAACGTCATTGGTTTTTACCAATCTTCTGGGGTTTGCTCAGAAGAATCATGCACACGCACCAGTTGCAGTTAGCCCTGATAGTACGGCGAAATATGAGCATGCAGAAGGCGATTTCAAAATTGGAGAAATGATTATGCATCACATTTCAGATGCGCATCAGATTCACTTTGGTGGTTCCTTGTATCTACCTCTACCGGTCATTGTATTGCATGACGGTCACTTAGACATCTTTTCTTCAAGTAACTTTTACAGCGTGAATGAGCATGGCGAACTGGATTTCCGCGATTATAAAGGTTATCGTAATCACCATGAGATGATTGAGTATGTGGGAGAAAATGCTACGCATGACACCCACGGACACACCGTTTTAGATTTCTCGATTACAAAGTCGGTATTTGGAATGTTGTTAATCATTGCATTAATGATTATCATTTTCAGATCTGTTGCCAAGAAATACTCAAACAACCCGAATACAGCTCCAAGTGGCTTTCAAAACCTACTGGAACCCTTCATTTTGTTTATTCGTGATGACTTAGCCGCACCTGCAATGGGCCCCAAAAAGGCAGAAAAGTATGTGCCATTTTTATTGACGGTATTTTTCTTTATTTGGATGTGTAATTTGTTAGGTTTAGTTCCATTCCTAGGGGGTTTCAACATCACGGGGACATTGAGTATTACACTTGTTTTAGCGGTATTGGTATTTTTAATAACATCGATCTCGGGTAACAAGCATTACTGGGGCCATATTTTTTGGCCACCAGGGGTTCCGGTGTTTGTAAAAGTTATTTTGGTTCCAATTGAAATCATGTCAATTTTTATTAAACCTGCCGTACTCATGATTCGTCTTACAGCGAATATTACTGCTGGCCATATTGTAATTCTAGCTTTTGTAGGCTTAGCCTTAATGTTTGGTCAGAAAAGTGAATTAGCCGGATATAGCGTGGGCATTGGAAGTGTCTTATTTATGATATTCATGTATTTTTTAGAGTTGCTAGTTGCATTCTTGCAAGCTTACGTTTTTACGCTTCTCGCCGCAATGTACTTCGGTGATGCAACTCAAGAACATCATGCTGAACACGCACATAGTTAAATTATAAATAAAAACAAAATAAAAACAAAATAAAAACATGGAAGTTTTAAATCTAATCTTAGAAGCCGGTGTAGGACAAGGTTTAGCCGGAATTGGTGCTGGAATTGCCGCTGTTGGTGCAGGTATCGGTGTTGGTCGTATCGGCGGATCAGCTCTCGAAGGCATGGCTCGTCAACCTGAGTCAAGCGGGGAGCTTCGTTCAAATATGATTGTGGCTGCAGCGTTAGTAGAGGGTGTTGCCCTTTTCGCTGTAATCGTTTGCTTGTTGGTAGCTCTAGGATAATACATTGATTGCGGTTGAATAACCGTTTAAATTTTTAACACTATGGAAGGATTACTTAGTGTGTCCGTTGGTACCGTATTTTGGGCATCTATTGCCTTCATTGCTGTACTTGTGCTATTGAAAAAAATGGCGTGGGGACCTATCATGCAAACGCTGAAAGAGCGCGAAGAAGGCATCGCGGATGCGCTTCGTAAAGCTGACGCAGCAAAAGAGGAGATGAGCAAGCTACAAGCGAGTAATGAAGATTTACTTCGTGAGGCGCGCAATGATCGCGATCGTATCATGTCAGAAGCGAAAGCCATGGCAGATCAAATGCGTTCAGAGGCTGTAGGAAAAGCTCAGAAAGAAGCGTCGGCTATTATTGCCAAGGCTCAAGTTGAAATCGAAACTCAAAAACAAGCAGCTATTTCTGAATTGAAAAACCAGGTTGCTGATTTAAGTATTCAATTGGCTGAGTCTCTGTTAAAGAACGCGCTTACTGATGCCGAAAAACAGCAGGCTTTGAATAGTGCGTTAATCAATGAATTCGGTAAAAACTAAGGCATGTCAAACATTCGGTTATCCTCACGTTATGCGAAATCACTTCTCGAATTGTGTCAAGAGCGCAATGAGCTGGATGTGGTTTTGAATGATATGAGGTTGATTCTTGAGGCAACAAAAGAAAGCAAGGAATTGAATCTATTGTTGGCATCACCTGTTGTATCAGGAGATAAGAAACAACATGTTTTGAATTCTATATTCAAAA
>VGFR01000008.1 GCA_016868835.1 Bacteroidota bacterium
GGGCATGCTCGATATTTCTACCCAACTTCTGAAAGAAAACTCAAAAGACATTTTTCACCAACTGCAAAAACTTTCTCTTTCAGATTACCAGCAAATTCGGAAAAAACTATTCAATAGACAAGAAGTACTTTTTGCACCCATTGCCAATAAAATTGCCTCTGCTCTGGAAGAATTAGACCGCGTTGGAATTACTCCGAAACAAATTTATTTCGGGGGAAGCGGAAGCTATACTTTTTTAACACGCATTCTTACAGGGAATTTCGAGCCTCCCGGTCCTCGACTTCAAGAGACTATTGCTAAAGACTGGGTGAAGAAAAAAGGCGAATACCCAGCATTGGATTCGCGTGCAGCCCTGCTTACCGAAGCTGCTCAATGTGGTATGGATTGGATAGAAAGTAAGGAACTAAAAGAATTTCGACGCATAGAAAAAATACTTCCTCATGTCTTTACCACTGGACTTTTAAGCAAGCTATTCGACATTTCTGTTCGATTGAAAAATGAGGAAAATTTTCTGTTAATCAATGACTTTCACATCATTGTTTCAGAAATTGTACAACAAAGCCCTGCACCGTTTATTTATGAACGAGCTGGAGAGAGGTACAATCATTTGCTAATAGATGAGTTTCAGGATACATCAGAAATGCAATGGAAAAACTTTCTACCGCTCATTGAAAATTCATTAGCAGAAAATCATTTCAATTTACTTGTTGGTGATGGTAAGCAGAGTATTTACAGGTGGAGAAATGGCAATGTTGAACAGTTCGTTCAGTTACCTCAATTGCATGATCAAGCTTCTGTTCTTCTTCAAGAAAAAATTAAACATGCCTACGAAGATGACAATTTAAACACCAACCGCAGAAGCGGTAAAACAATCATTGATTTTAACACTTGGCTTTATGATCAAATGCAAGCGAAACTGCCCGCATTTCAGAAAGTCTATCATGGTCACCAGCAACTGCATCACCGCGATTTCAACGGATTGGTTAAAACAGAAATCGTAAATTTTGGAAAGCGTGAACCCAACAGAGCTCGCATATTACAGGGAATCTACGAGGCAATACAAGATTGTTTGAAAGATGGTTATTCATACGGAGACATTGCCATTCTTACTAGAAAAGGTAAATCTGAGAGCACCCTTATTTCTGAATATCTCATGGATGTGTCAGGTGGCGAAATTCCATTAATGACCGAAGATAGTTTTTTACTGAAAAATAGTCGATCCGTTTTACTCATCATGGCTTGTATTCGATACTTAGCCAAACCCAATGAGGCTTTTTATCAATTCAATTTAATTGAAAATATTTGCGCTTCATTTCCTGAGAGGTTCAATTATGAAGAGATCATATCTACCTATAGTAGGCCCGTAAAAAATCCGGAAGGAAAAAAATATCTTAAGGGAAAACTGGAATTTCTTGTTAAAGAATTTCTTCAAACCCATTACCCCAAATTTTTAAGTGATCATCACTTTTATTCGCATCCATTCGAATCCATTCAAAATTTAATTCGATTGTTTAATCTGTCCTTTGACATGTATTTGGAATGTTTCGAAAATCAAATGCTACAACTATCGCATAGAAATGGAATGGGATTTTTAGAAATTGTACAGTGGTGGACAGAAAATGAAAATAAACTTTATGTAACCAACACACAGAAGCAAGAAGCCATTCGCATTTTAACGGTTCACAAAAGCAAAGGGCTTCAATTTCCTGTTGTAATTTTTCCCAAATTCGGAACGAAAATTCCAACACAATCCATTTGGGTAGAAGCTCCTTCAGTGGTTCATCCGTTTGAATCAGGACTCATTTCATTCACTCCTGCTGTCAACAGTAAAGAGTCCGATTTAGAAGAGGAGCAAGTTGAGAACAGTAAATTATTCCTAGATGAACTCAATGGGCTATACGTTGCCACCACACGACCAGAAGATCGGCTGTATTTGTTTGTTGAGGTAAGCTCGGGCAATAACAGTGGTGCGCACCATGCACTAATAGAATCATTATTAAAACATGGAAATAATGAGCCTGTCTTGACCTGGGGAAATTCGGATCAGAAAGAAATAAAAAAAGAAAAAACTTCAACTCAATCTACACAAACACTTATTGGTACCCGAAGTAAAATTGAACTCCCAAATCTGAGATACAAAGAGCAAACGAAGCGCACGCTAGATAACATTGAGCACCTTCGTGTTGGAAATGCCTTTCATGCATGCATGGAAAACATTCAAACTAAAAAAGACGCTGACGGTATATGCAAACAATTTTTAATGCAAGAAAACTTATCCATTTCAGATAAAAAAATACTCGAAGATCTACTGCAGAATGCCTTGACACTTCCCGTTTTTGATGCACTATTCAATACTTCGGCTGAAATAAAAACAGAGATTGATATTCGCTATGCTACTACGCTATCTGTAAGACCAGACCGAATCTTATTTTTCTCAGATCGGGTAGAAGTATATGATTTCAAAACAGGAAACACCAAGAAAGATGATCATCTCAATCAAGTGAAAACCTATATGAAATACCTAAGTGATATCACCACACTGCCTGTAACAGGCTATTTGGCTTACGTGCAACTGAAAGAGCTTATTGCTGTCCAGCCATAAGCGCTTCAATCTCTTCCACCTCCAATGGGAAGTTTGCGAATAAATCACGGTTTCCATTTTCAGTAATAACAATGTTATTTTCTAAGCGAATACCGAGATTTTCTTCAAGGATGTAAATACCTGGTTCAACAGTGAATACATTTCCTACTTCAATGGGTTTATTCCAATTGCCAACGTCATGTACGTCAAGGCCCAAGAAATGCGAAGTTCCATGCATGAAATATTTTTTGTACGCAGGCCATGCTGGATTCTGATTTTTCACCTCATCAGCAGAAATTAATTTCAAATCAACTAACTCTTTGGTCATCATTTCGCCAACCGCTGAATGATATTCTGCTAACATAACTCCTGGTTTCAAAAAAGCTGTTGCTCCTTTCATAACCCGAAGAACGGCATTGTAAACATCTTTCTGACGTTGGGTGAATTTTCCACTAACGGGCAAACAACGGGTCATATCTGCATTGTATCCACCATACTCGGCACCTACATCTAAAAGAATTACATCGCCATCTGCACACGCATGATCATTTTCAATGTAATGCAATACACATGCATTTCTCCCAGACGCAACAATTGGTGTATAGGCAAAGCCTCTTGATCCATTACTTAGGAATTCATGAGCAAACTCGGCTTCAATTTGATACTCCATAACACCGGGTTTTAACATACCCATGACCCTGCGCAATCCTTGGTTTGTTAAATCAATGGCACGTTGAATTTGGTCTATTTCTTCCTTGTCCTTCACGGCTCTCAGAGCATGCATGATTGGAGCACTGCGTTCAACAGCGTGGTGCGGATATTTTGCTCTTACATGTTTCGAGAGACGCATCTCACGTGTCTCTACTTCAATACTTGCGCGAGAATGTTCATTGCTATTCAAATAAAGACATGCTGCTTCACCAATAACCGTATGAAGTATCTTTTCGAAATCTTGTGACCAATAGATACTTGCAATACCCGTTCTTTCGGTGGCTTGTGCTTTCGATAATTTAGCACCTTCCCAAATGGCAATGTGTTCGTTGGTTTCACGAACAAATAATATTTCTCTATGTGCAGGGTTGTGCGCCTCAGGAAACAGAACAAGCATTGTTTCTTCCTGATCTACACCCGTCAAATAAAAAATATCGCTAAGTTGCTTAAATGGCAAGGTACCATCGGCACTGGAAGGGTAAATATCATTACTTGTAAAAACCGCCAAGCCTTTGCTTTTCATTTGCTTCGCGAAGTTGGCTCTGTTCTTCTGATAGAAAGAACTTGATAAGGCTGGGTATCTCATACGTTTATAATTTCACAAAACGAAACGCACTTCCCGATCCAGCCTGATTGAACGGATGAATGGTATATACGCCTGTTGATAAATCAGAAATTTCCAAAGTATTCCAAACATTCAAACTAAGTGAAGAAATGGTTTTTACCGTTCTTCCTGTAGCATCTTGAATGGCCATGTGTGTGGTTCCTTCACTTAAAGCATTCACACGAACACGGATTTCATTGTTTGCAGGATTCGGGTACACTTCGGTAGAAGCAGCAACAAGACTAGAATTCTCATCTACACCCACCAATTGCACACATGATCCATAAACATAGCTTGGTAAGCGCTCTGCATTGTTGTTTACAATATCTACAACTTCGTCAATACAAATTTCATTGCCTTCAAAATTTGATAAGTACACACGACACAATTGCGTTGGATTTGAACTGTTTTCAATTTTATTCCCATACACATTCGACACAACAAAAACACCTTCAGAGAAAGCGTTGTAACCCACTTCGCAACTGAAAATTGTTGGATCTACCAAACTAGAAACGCCTACTACGTCTGCACCAGAGATTTCAAATTGATAACCGGTCACATCATCCACGGTGCTCATTAATTCCACATCAATATAACCATCTGCTGCACTGAAATTCGAAATGGACAAACCTGCTGCTGTATTCACGTTGACAATGTTACGAGGGAAGTCGCATGCATTTGTAATTGTTGATCCGCCATTTCCACCATTCATGCACCATTGCGCCAAATAAATATCATACACTGAAATCTCACCGTTTGCGTTCAAATCATTACATGTTGTTGCCTGAATGGTTTCCTGAGCCAATATGCCGAGATAGGAAACAACGTCTGATCCATTGAGGTCACTGTCAGCGTTCACGTCACCAAATACAGACTGACCATTACAAACACCGTTGCAATCCAATTCTGCGGAACCATTGATATTTCCTGCACAATCAATATAAGTAGGGCAATCTGGTATCAATTGGAAAGTGGGTACTCCGTTGTTCCAAAAAATTTCCATGCAAATCGATACGGCGTTGTTTTGAGTATTGCTTTCATATCGACCCAACGCATCGGGCAAATAGTACGGATTTACAAGGGCAACGAATCGATACTGTCCTGCAGGAATTTCAGTAATATCTAGCCATTGGCATTGTGTTCCAGCACCATAAATATCATAGCAACCGGAAGATATTCCCATATCTGAACAATTGTATTGTCCCATTCCACATAAGTCCATGACACAGAATCCATTCTTATGCCCTACAGGAACCAAATCGCCATTATCATCCATTAATCTATAGTCACCATATCCTTCATAGTGGGTATGGCCGTGACAATTCACAACACTAAACATTTCTGGATTTGCAGATGGGTTTCCAATATAGTAGTCTGCTTCACCTATGTTGTCAATTTTTGAGCTGAATCCGATGATCCAACGATTTCCGTATCCTGTAACACAACCCTCTTGAACATCGCACTCCGCAGCCGAAATTTGGCCAACGTACAAAGAATTTACGAGAGCTAAGCTATCAAATCGCAGATCGGGCTGAGAGCAGGCTTCACTTGGAAAGTAAACACAAGAACCATCATCAGCAGTTGCCATTGGATTGAAGTTACATGCCGTAGCATCTGTGCAACCGTAAATCTGACCAATGTATGTGATATTGAAATTGACAGAAGCGGTGCAGCTCTGATAATAGTCTCCTATGCGCACATAATAGGTTGTTCCGGCAATTAGATTTACTTCAAGATGCGCTTGCAATCCGCAGAAATCGTCATTGTATGCATAGGTTCCTTCAGCAAATTCGGTTGGATTCGCAACGCATGAAGAATAGATCCAAATCTTCGTATCACACGAGTTCGTTCCACAAGTGGAGAATGCCGTAATTCCTGATTCTGTTGGGGTGTAGGTATACCACGTATCTTCGAAAGTACCTGTATAATCACCTGGGCTAGCAAGTGGAATTGGATTATCACATGTAGTACCTTGTTGAGAAAAAGAGAGGCTCCAAGACAAAACAAGTCCGAGCAGAAGGAATAATTTTTTCATGATTTTGATTAAGTATGCCGAATTTAAGAAAAAACTGAGGGTGAACAGAATAGAATCGATTA
The DNA here is from genome assembly GCA_016868835.1 of Bacteroidota bacterium. GTDB lineage: Bacteria > Bacteroidota > Bacteroidia > Flavobacteriales_D > Sanyastnellaceae > CAIZGX01. The sequence continues at coordinate 5,994 of VGFR01000008.1, forward strand.
TTTAGGTAGATTCGTTTCAGCTTTTTTTTTCTTTCTATTCAATTCCCATTTATATCCAGACAGAACAACAAAATCCATATCCCCATTTCCAAGATCTTTTTGAATAAGATATCCTACTGAAAAATTCGACGTCTTATTGATTTTGAATTTTAAATTGATTTGACTACGCCAATCACTATAGACGTAAGTTATCGGCTCGAAGAATAACTCATGTGAAAGTTGCACATTCACATTTTTTAAACCAGAAAATTCGAACGTAAACTTCTCTCTCCATGTTGATTTTAAATCTATATCTGTACCGTAAGTAGTGGTAGTTTGGTAGCGTGTAGTGGAAGATAATTTAAAATTGTTTGCTGGAAGTATCAATTGAAGACCATATGACCATCTCTGTCTAAAATTATACTCTCCACTACTTCTTTTACCACCCAATCGGTGTTCTATGGAAGTTGCAATGTATTTATTCCATTTTTTAGATGTCCCAAAGTCAGAAAAAAATCCGTTGACACGAGTCATGTTCTCATCCAGTCGCAACTCGGGCGCAGCATAGACATTCCAATTCTTTAATGCTTTGTTGTTCGATAAAAAAACTTCTTCCAACTCAAAAGAAAAAGATGAACCAACCCACAATCCAGCATCTTTCTGCTGGGCAAACGTGTTGCTTACAGATGATAGAATTAGAATGAATAACCAAGCAAATCTATTGCGTATCATAAATGGTTAAATCCGAAAGTTCAATTTGATCTTGATTGTCTATTAACTCAACCTCTTTCAGAATGACCATTCGCGAAGGGTCGATCACAGGTGGGTTTACTCCGGTGGTGTCTTTGCTATACGTGTATATGGTATACTTGCCTCTGCGTAGATTTCTAAATTCAAATTCACCATTGTAATTCGTTACCACCTTATCATCTGGAGATATGTGACCTCCATAAACAATATATACATCTTGATCTGCCGCTGGAACCGTATAGATAGCCGTGTTTGGATTTGTTAGCACGACCCTTACTTCTTTATTTACTTTACCTGAGATGATGCCTGAACCACCTAAACCAGGATCTTTTACACACGACATCAAAGTGATTGATGCCAAAAGAATTAAAAAAATATATCTCATTATTTTAAATTATGATAAACGGCCTGTACATCATCATCTTCTTCCATCTTCTCAACCAACTCTAGAATTTCATCTACTTGCTCCTCCGTTACTTCAGCATAGCTATTTGGAATTCGTTCAAGACCCGCTTTATTCACAGGAATATTGCGATCTTCCAACTCTTTTTGCATGGAACCGAAATCAGCGAAAGCGGTATAAACCACAATTTCGTTTTCATCTATTTCAGATGATTCTAATCCCGCGTCTATGAGTTCCAATTCCAATTCTTCCCAATTGGAAAGGTGTTCAGCCGGCAAGCAAAATACGCCTTTACGTTCAAATATGAATGAAAGTGATCCACTTGTTCCTAAGGCACCACCTCCTCGGTTGAAATACATGCGAATATTTGCGACGGTTCGAGTAGGGTTATCTGTTGCTGTTTCTATCAATACCGCAACTCCATGTGGTCCATAACCTTCATAAACGACTTCGTCATAATTGCTAGCATCTTTTGAAGATGCTCTTTTGATAGCAGCTTCAACACGATCCTTTGGCATGTTTGCGCCTTTGGCGTTTACTATGCACTGTCTCAATCTTGGATTGTAAGAGGGATCTGGTCCCCCGGCTTTAACAGCCATTGCAATTTCTTTCCCAATTCGTGTAAATGCCTTCGCCATTTTATCATAGCGGGCGAACATTTTATGTTTTCGTTTTTCGAATATGCGTCCCATACAGACTAAAATAAAACAGGTTCGTGAAAGGTGAAAAATGAATTAAGCCATTCCCATGGTTCTCAAATAACGGACGTGAGAAACAACTGCCTTGGCAACATTTGAAAATTCATTGTATTGAACGCCAAACTCTTTGCACGTTTCTCTAACAATTTTATTGATTTGAGGGTAATGAACGTGACTGATTCTCGGGAACAAATGGTGCTCAACCTGAAAATTCAGGCCTCCAGCGAGGATATTCACTATTTTACTTTTGGTTGCAAAATTTGAGGTGGTTAAAATTTGATGCACAGCCCATTCTGAGTGCAATTCATTTCCATCGAACTCTGGCAAATGAAATTGTGTGTTTTCAACCACGTGAGCCAATTGAAACACAACGGCAATTAACCAACCGCATACAAACAACATGATTAAGTAGCCTACAAGAGCTTTCACCACTCCAATGAAAATGAGGGGAAGTACTAAAAAGACGAAGAGGTACCCCACTTTACTCACCCAAAAAATAATGTGCTCTTTCAATGGCATCTTCCGAATGGGTGTAACTCCTACTCGTTTATTGAAATATTTTCCAAAATCTTTGATGTAGACCCACAAGAAATAAGTCATGCCATAGATGATTGTCCAATAAATGAACTGATATCTATGAAACCAATATCTTTTTTGCTGTGCATTCACTCTTAGAAACGGCTGTACGTCTATGTCATCATCTACCCCCTCAACGTTTGTATATACGTGATGAATTTGGTTGTGTTTAATTTTCCATAAGAAAACGTTCCCACCAATGAGGTTTAAGGAGTATCCTGTAAGTTCGTTCACCCATCTTTTAGAAGAGAAACTTCCGTGAGCACTATCGTGCATTAAATTGAAGCCTATTGCCGCGAAAACAACACCTAAAGTTCCCCAAAGCAGAAAATGTATGAATAGATTTTCAATGGCAAAAAGTAAGATGTAATTTACAATGAGTATGGCAATGAGCACTATGGCCTTGGAATAGATTTTCCAATTACCTGTTTTCTGCACCCCTTCCTGTTGGAAGTACTGATCTACTTTTTCGCTCAACGCATTAAAAAACGGGTGAGCATGATTTCCTAGTGATATTGACAAAATATTATACTTTGGTTGCTAAGGTAAGGGAAGAAGAGAATAACTTTGTCACTTAATTTTTTCCACTGTGAACAAACTTATCAAATCTGCCCTTATTTCAGTTTACTACAAACACGGTTTAACCCCAATTGTTCAACGTATGCATGAATTGGGAATAACACTGTACAGTACCGGAGGAACTCAAACTTTCATTGAAGACCTTGGTATTCCCGTTATTCCTGTTGAAACATTAACGGGTTATCCCAGCATTTTTGGTGGTCGTGTAAAAACTTTACATCCAGGCGTTCTTGGTGGAATTCTCTACAGAAGAAATCATGAACAAGATGAAAAAGAAGCCGTAAAATACGGCATACAAGCCATTGACTGCGTTGTGGTAGATCTTTATCCGTTCGAAGATACCGTGGCAGCCGGGGGTAGCGCAGACGAAATCATTGAAAAAATAGATATTGGAGGTATTGCTCTTATTCGCGGTACCGCGAAAAATTTTCAAGACACGCTCATTATACCTTCAGTCAATCATTATGCAGCACTACTAAATATTTTGAATGAACAACAGGGAGCATCCACATTGAAACAACGCAAGTATTTCGCCAAAGAAGCTTTTGAGGTTTCTTCTCATTATGACTCTGCCATCTACAATTATTTCAAGGGGGAAAACAACGGATCTTTAAGAATTGCCAATAGAAATGAGCACGTTCTTCGCTATGGAGAAAATCCGCATCAAAAGGGCAGTTTTTACGGAGATTTAGATGCCCTCTTCACGAAACTGAATGGTAAAGAACTTTCGTATAATAATTTACTAGACGTTGAAGCAGCGGTGCAATTGATAGATGAGTTTAAAAACTGCAACCCTACGTTTGCTATTTTAAAACATAACAATGCCTGCGGCTTGGCAACACGCGCTAACATGGCAGAGGCCTATGAAGCAGCATTTGCCTGCGATAGCACTTCGGCCTTTGGTGGTGTATTAATTTCGAATGGCACCATTGATCTTCAAACAGCAGAAAAAATAAACACATTATTTTGCGAAGTCATTATTGCGCCCAATTTCAGTGATGAAGCGGTTCATATTTTAAAATCAAAACCGAATCGCATCATACTCACCCGGAAAGAGACTCCATTATTACAAACTTCGGTTCGCTCTATTCTGAATGGTTATTTGGTTCAAGACAAAGATGATGCAACCGAGACGGAAGCTGAACTAAAATTAGTAACTGAAAAGGGATTGGACGCTTCAGAAATTAACGATTTAATTTTCGCAAATAAATTGGTCAAGCATACCAAGAGCAATACCATTGTTCTTGCAAAAAATGAAACTCTTATTGCAAGCGGAACAGGACAAACTTCACGTGTTGATGCATTAAATCAGGCCATAGAAAAAGCCAGACATTTTGGATTTTCTTTGGAGGGAACCGTTATGGCTAGTGACGCCTTTTTTCCTTTTCCAGATTGTGTTGAAATAGCAGATAAAGCTGGCATTTGTGGTGTCATTCAACCTGGAGGTTCCATTAAAGATCAGCTGAGTATAGACTATTGCAATGCACATGGATTAGCGATGTACATGACAGGTGTTCGACATTTCAAACACTAAGATTTTTCGGACCAAATTCTTTTCTCAACCAACTTTTGTTTGGTTTTGAAGAATATGGCTGTGCTCTTTTCGAAAGACTCCGTGTAATCGGAAACCCAGAAATGATATTTAGGTTTTTTCCCTGAAGTGCACAGTAATCCCTTTTTACCCAAAGTTTCTTTTACTGCGCTTGCCACTACAGATGCGCTGTCTATGATTTCTGTTTTCCCTTCATAAAAACGCTCAACCTCCTTTTTAATGAGCGGATAGTGCGTGCAACCTAATATCAAGGCATCTATTCCCTTGAAGGTTGGCTTCGCTAAATAATTATTGATGATAGTCTGAGAAATTTTGTTGTTAAAATATCCTTCTTCAATCATAGAGGCAAGTAGCGGCGTTGCATTCGATAGCACCTTAAGTTTCGCATTGTGTTTTTCAATGCGTTTTACATAGATTCTAGATTGAATTGTTCCCTTGGTTCCAATTACACCTATTTTACCCTTTTCATAGTGCTGGGCAGTGTAGGTTGCAACTGGATCTACTACGTTAATTACAGGCACGTGATTCGGAACTATTTTCAAAACCTCTTTGTAGGCGTGAGCAGATGCCGTATTGCATGCAATGACAATGGCCTTACAGTTGTTTGAAAGTAATAGTTCTGTTATTTTCTTCGCATAAGACCGAATACTCTCAGGCGATTTATCGCCGTATGGAAGATGAGCGGTATCTCCGAAGTAAATAAACGATTCATTGGGCAATGCGCGTTGAATGGCCTTCGCTACAGTAAGCCCACCTATGCCTGAATCAAAAATTCCAATGGGTGTGTGACTCATAAAAAAATCCCGAAAATCGGGATCTTCATTTTATTTACCGGTTGCTCCTGGAGCAGGGGTAGGGATTTTAAGTTCAATTCTAAGTTTTTCAGTGATATCCTCACCGCCTTTGTAAAGCAGATTTCCAGCGGCTGCATCAAATACATAAACGTAGTTATGCGTTTTTGCAATCTTTTCAACTGCCTTGTTGAATTCATCAATTAATGGTTGCAATTGATCATCTTGAATCTTTTGTAATTCTGTATTAGCTGTGTTTTGAAAGTCAACCATGTTTTGCTGATGGTCTGCAATAGCCTGGGCTTTACTTTGCTTGATAGCTTCTGGCCATCCGCCTTGATTCACAGGCAATTTAGATTTGGTTTCATATTCAGCAACTTTGGTCTCATACTCTTTTTGCATAGCCAAAAATTCATCTTCAAAAGATTTTTTTGCATTATTTAATACTTTCTCAACGTCTTTCATTTGAGGCATTTCAGATACAATTTGTTGACTATCTACATGGGCTAATTTCTGTGCGAATGTGGTCAAACCAAGTGTGCAAAGGGCTGCAAGAACAATTACTTTTTTCATTTTTACTTATTTATCTTTTCTTCTTTCAATGACAGTACCAAAAATACGAATTACTTTCCTTTTCCACCTCCGGTTTTTGGCTGGGTGCGATCATTTCCTCCTTTTGGGGCGTCTGAATCGTCTGAATCATCCTTATCACCACCCGATTTTCCATCTAGAGTTTCTCCTGGTTTCAATCCCATTTTTTTAATCACCTTGTCACTGATATCGTGCTTGGGATTGGTGTATAACAAATTTCCTTGTTCAGATCGGTCGAATACAACCATGAGTGCGCTTGTTGAAGCTACTTCTTCAATGGCCTTGTAGATTTCTTCTTGAATTGGAGCAATGAGTTCTTCTCTCTTTTTAAATAATTCTCCGTCAAGTCCAAACTTAGATTTTTGAAGTTCCATGGCCTCTTTCTTTCTTAATTCAATATCTCCTTCGCGTTTCTTTCGCATGTCTTCTGTAAGCAAAATTTTCTCAGCTTGATATGCCTTTTCTAGCTGTAAGATTGATTCATATTTCGCTTCAATTTCCATTTGCCATTGAGCAGATAATTCATTGATTTCTTTTTGTGCCGCCTCATAAGCTGGAATATGTGACAAAATATATTTGGAATCTACGTATGCAAATTTCTGAGCATTCAGCGTAAGGCTGAATACTGCGATAATTGTAAGGAAGAAAATCTTTTTCATCATTCTGTAATTATTAAAGTTCACCCATGTTCATACCAATACTGAAGTGGAATTGTCCGCGAGCCATATTCGGGTAATTGGGAAGGTCATCTAATCTCCATCCGTAATCAAATCCCAACAAACCAAACATAGGCAAGAAAATTCGCAGCCCTGCACCGGCCGATTTATAAAGGTTAAACGGATTGTAATCTGTGAAGTCTGTCCATGTTCTTCCGGCTTCAGCGAAGGCCAATGCAAAAATGGTGGCTTGTGGATTTAATGAAATTGGATATCGCAATTCAGCACCGTATTTCGATATTACCGGGGCACCAACTCTATCACTAGGCATGGTCAAAGACAAATCATCGTATCCACGCAAATTCACTATTTCGCGACCATCGAGCATGAATCCACTTAAATACACACCGCCTAGATAAAATCTTTCAAATGGTGACGACCCCAATTTCTTATTGTATGTTCCTAAGAAACCGAATCCCACATGTGTATGCAACACCAACTTATTCGTCTTATGCTTATTGAGCGGAGTGTACCATTTAGCAGTAAATTTCATTTTATAATATTCCAACCAGTCTACTTTGTCTTGCTGGCTCATGGCTTCATAATCATATGATTTCCCCATGAATTTTTCTCCAATAAACGTGTATGGTAATGTGCACTTTGTTGTCAATGTAATTTGTGACCCCCAGGTTGGATAAATATTATCTGAGATGGAAGTTCGAGCAAGGGTAAAATTAGCTGCTAGGTTGTTCGAATATCCATCTTTGAAACTGAAGAAAGAAGCATAATTGCTCAGGTTGAAGTGTTGGTATGAGATACCTGTTTGTACAGAAAACCAATCGTCTGGTTTTTGCAAGCGCTGTCCAAAAATCACAGACGCACCTGTCACTTGAAGTGATTGTCTAGCTGGATTCAATTCATCATCATTGATATATTTCTTCTGTCCGTTCGATTGAACCGTGTGCGTTACAGATACCATTAATGAATTTGGTTTCTTTCCTCCCAACCAGGGCTCAACAAAACTTAAACTGTATGATTGGAAAAACGTACCGTTACTCATTGCTCGGATAGACAATCGCTGTCCATCGCCGGTTGGAAGTGGAGACCAGGCTTCTTTTTTAAAGAAGTTTCTCATGCTGAAGTTATTGAAGCTTAACCCCAGCGTACCTACAACACGTCCACCGCCCCAACCACCAGAAAGTTCTATTTGATCTGATGGTTTTTCAGCAACAACATATTCCAAATCAACAAGTCCTTCATCAGGTCTTGGATTGGTTCGAACATCAAATCCTTCTGGATCAAAATAACCCAATGCGTTCAATTCTCTCTGGGTTCGCATGAGGTCTGAGCGATTAAAGAGATCGCCCGGAAGGGTTCTAATCTCTCTGTATATGACGTGATCATTGGTTTTATCATTTCCAGAAACAGATACAGTTCCTAATCGATACTGCTTCCCTTCACCCATTCGAATTTCAATATCAATGCTATCTGGCGGAACCAACGACTCTACAGGGTAAGCATAGAAGTTTAAATATCCATCATCGGAATACAAAGAAGCAATGTCTCTTCCATTCTGATTCATGTTAATTCGGGTTTGAAGAACTTCCATATTGAAGACATCACCCTTTTTAATGTTCAATACACTATCTAAACTTGAGCTTCGGTATTTGGTATTTCCAATGAACGAAATGTTTCTGAAGTAGAACTTGTTTCCCTCTTCAACCTCAATTCTAACTTTCAAACGTTCTGGGCTAATTCTATACACGGAATCTTTCAGGATTCGCATGTTGCGGAACCCCTCTTTGTTGTATTTATTTACGATAGCCACTTTATCTTCTTCGTATTCTTCATCAATGAATTTCGAAGATTTGAATACTCTCCACCAGGCTACAGACTTGGTGTTTTTCATGGCCCAATTCAATTTGGCTGTTTTGAATTGTGAAACACCTACCCATTCAATTTCTTCAATTTTAATGCGATTTCCCCGCTCAATGTCAAACGTTAACTCAACAGAATTTGGAAGGTTATCATAAGGCTTTTCCTTGATACTTACCTGTGCGTTGTAAAACCCTTTCTCCAGGTAGTATTCACGAATGACATTAATGGCAGTTGCTTTCAGATTTTCGTTTGCAACATTACCTGTTCTAATCTTCATTTTCTCTCTTAGATTGTCAGCTTCAGATTTCTTTATTCCGTCAAATCTAAAAACCCCAAGTCTTGGCATTTCCTTTACCACAATAACGAGATAGGCGTCATCGCCTCGTGCTTCTGCCAATCGAATATCGATATCTGAAAAAAGCTGATTGGTCCATAGCTTTCTCACTGCGTCTGCAATTTCATCACCTGGAATCATGAGCTCTTGGCCCACTTGCAGACCTGCAAAAAGTTTAATGGCCTGTGGATCGGTAAACTCAGCACCTAGCACTGTAATACCCGCTATTTTCATTTTCCGCGGTTCGGCATAATCTACATTGGTATTGCCTAGCTCAATTTGCCCAAATCCTTGCTGATTGATCAAAAATAACGCGCAGGTAACTAGGCAAAAGTGAATGAATTTCATTTAATAAGTTCTTCTAAAGTTTGTTCCGAAGTCTTCCCAAACCTTCTCTCTCTTGTTTGATAATCAAGAATGGCTTGAAAAAAATCTTCCTCTTTAAATTCTGGCCACATCACCGGAGTAAAATGAAATTCAGTATATGCAATTTGCCACAACAAAAAATTACTTATTCTGTGCTCACCACTTGTACGAATTAACAACTCCGGATCTGGAATACTTGCTGTTGAAAGATGCGCTTCTATCGTGGCACTGGTAATTTCTTGAACCGGAATTCCTGCGTTGGTTATGGATCTCACTGCTTCAACCAACTCCCATTTTGCACTGTAGTTCAATGCTAAAACAAGCACAAGTTCATTATTTTCTGCAGTTTCAGAAATAACTGCTTTCAATTGCTTTCTACATTTTTCAGGAAGGTTCTCTGTATCACCAATGGTTCTCAGTTGAATCCCCCTCTCTTTCAATTCACCTAATTCTGAAATAAGTGTGCTCACCAACAAATCCATTAGGGCATCAACCTCTTCCTTTGGTCTATTCCAGTTTTCAGTAGAAAACGCATAGAGTGTGAGGTATTTGACATGGCTTTTACGTGCAGCTCGAATGGCTTCTCGAACAGATTCAACTCCGTTGAAGTGACCAAAAATACGCTCTTTCCCTTGATTTCTCGCCCAACGTCCATTTCCGTCCATGATGATAGCAACGTGTTCAGGTGATTTTTCAAGGTCTATTTTCTGCAGTAAACTCATTGTAGCGCGAAGATACGTTATTTCCAACAGGTTGTGCCCTTCCTGTCTATGCGAACGTGAAGTGATGCCATGCAAAAAAAGTAAAGATCCTTTCTTCCTGGATCACCCCGCTGCATGCCTGTGTTATTGAAGTTTTCTTGGTTCAAAGCTTGATTCGCGAAATTGGCAGCAAGCTGCCCTCTTGAATTGGCCAATACTGTAGGATCTTCATAGACCGTAGAGATATCATCAAAATAATCTGTCCATGTTTTTCGTACGCCCCACTCCACCGATGCACCTATAAGTCCTGCAATGTTCCATTTCAACCCAGCACCAAGGGGAAGAGAAAATCCAGTAAGCTTGTATACTGGATCATTTCCTTCTAAACCTTGACCTTCTGTTCCAGCTGGTTGAAGCGAATGCCAGAATCCATTGTATTGCCCTTCTGGATTCATATTATAAATGGCACCTCCGGTAAATAAGTATGGTGATATGGTGTAATTCGAACCAATTTGATAATTCAAAAAATTCAACTCGAACAAAACACTTCCTTCATAAAACCTATTTCTAAAATTCAAATTTCGATTTTGAATCCATGGATCCGGGCTGTCCTTATCCCAGGCTTCCACATTGCCATAACTTGCAGCGATACGCATGGACCACCTGTAATTGAAATTATTTCTATATCCCAAACTAGCCGCAACTTTCAAATCTGAACCAAAATGCGTGTAAGGGTTGACTTCACCGAGGTAATAGGCAGTACCAAGACCAAGCACCAATTCTTTACTTCGTTCCTTGCCTTTCAACAACGCCTCATATTTTTTTTTCGGCTGAGCAGAAGCCGCGATAGCGAATCCAACGAAGAAAAGTAGAACGAGTGTTAAATTCCTATTCATATTAATCTTTCCGAATATCTATTCCCCAACCCATTTTTTTCCGGATGGTTCTGAAAAAATTTTGACCTTCTAATAAAATCATGTGCAGCTCGAACGGCGCTTTGGATAATAATATTTCACAGCCTGCATCCAATGTGTAACTTTTGCTGTCTATAGAGATTAAAATACTACCATTCCGAGTATCAGCCTTAAGTTTAATCGTAGACGTGTCGCCAACAATTAAGGGACGGGCTGTTAAATTGTGAGCGGAAATTGGAGTTACAATGAAATTTTGACAATTCGGTGTTACAATAGGCCCACCGCAAGAGAGCGAATACGCTGTTGAACCGGTTGGAGTTGCCACAATGAGACCATCTGCCCAGTAATTACTCAGAAATACATCATTGATACTTGCGTGAAGATTGACCATTTCATTACGGGCCGTGTTACTTACTGTAATTTCATTCACCGCATAAGGGAATGAATCGAAATCAACACCCTCTGCCTGAATTTGTATCAACGACCTCTTTTCAATTGAATACTCACTGTTTACGAACTGCTCAAGTGCATTATCCATTTCTTGAATATCTACATGTGAGAGAAATCCCAGCCTACCTGTATTTATTCCCAAAATAGGAACTTTTTTAGAACCTACCAGTGTTGCTGCGTCGAGGAAAGTGCCATCACCACCTATACTAAATAAGGCAAAGGCTCCCTCAAAATTTGAATCTTCTTCAAATGTGGTATGAACTGGTAAGATCAGCTGGCCATCAAGGAATCGTTTGAAAGATGAAAAGATACACAGCGACATGCCTCTTCTCACCATTCGATCGAGAAGTGTTTGAATCACCGGTGCATAATCCGGTTCGAACTTTATTCCGTAGATGTAGACTAACATGTGAAGGGCAAAGGTAGGAAACCTATTAGATATTTAGATAGCGCATGAGCTCATCATATCGATTCTTGAGTTCATGATTAAATTCATCTTTCTGAAATTGATCTGACACAACATAGCCAAAACGAGCAAGGCTTTGGAGAATGGGATTCAAATCTTGCACATTCACTTTCACATGCATTTCAATCAGGTTGTCGGCAGTAGGAGCAACTGAAAGACTTAAAATTTTTGCACCGTTCTCTTCAACAATGCGGGCAACTTGTTGTATGCTTTGATCTCTTTCGCCCAATTGAAGAACTATGATACCCCCGTCTGATGCGGCACCGAGCAAATGAGAAAGTCTCTGAATCAGATTTTCAACGGGAATGGAGCCCACATACATGCCATTTTCAAGAACAACAGGGACAACAGAAGTTTGATTCGCGCTTGCATTTTTCAAAACATCGAGAACATGGGCTTGTGGTAATACACGGACATCTTTGATGTCAATGGCTTGCGTTCCAATTTCCCCTTCGAACAATTCCAAATCCAAGAAAGAAGACTCACTTATTAAACCTAAAAACATGCCATCTTGTACCAAAGCAAGCTCGGTAACACGCCATTCGTCCATCAAATGAAGAACGGCTGGTGCACTATCGCTATTCGACAATACAGGCAAATGCGGGTTAATAAGATGTTCTGCTCTATTCATTTTCTTTAAGACCGAGAAACGATAAGTTACGTTGCAGGGCGTTCAAACGTACATTTATTTTTCTTTACAAATCGAAAAAAGAAACTTGATTATTACCGAGTTTTGCACAACCTAAAAGCGAATCATGAAATTAAGTGTAAATATCAATAAAATTGCAACCATCCGAAATGCTCGAGGCGGTAATACACCCAACCTTTTGTTAGCAGCGTCTCGCATTGAATCCTTTGGTGCCGATGGAATAACCGTGCATCCAAGACCAGACGAGCGTCACATTCGCTATGCCGATGTTCGAGATTTGAAAGCACAGGTGCAAACGGAATTGAATGTGGAAGGCTACCCAAATGGTTCTTTCATGAATTTGGTGTTGGAAGTAGTTCCGCATCAAGTAACCTTGGTCCCGGACCCTCCCGAAGCATTGACTTCAAACGCAGGCTGGGATATTGAAACAAATTTCAACTTTTTAAGTGGGGTCATACGGCAATTAAAAGACGCTGGAATACGCACCAGTATTTTCGTGGAAGCCAATATTCAACACATGCAAGCTGCAAAAGATTCGGGTGTTGACCGGATTGAATTGTACACGGAATCATTTGCAGTTGGGTATCATGAGGGCAACAAGAAAGCCATTGAACCTTTTGTGCAAGCGGCTTATAAAGCGAGAGAACTTGGCTTAGGAGTGAATGCAGGACATGATTTAAACCTCGATAATCTGGCATATTTCGCTCAAGAAATTCCAATCCTCGATGAAGTTTCAATTGGTCATGCACTCATTTCAGACGCTCTTTATTACGGGCTTGAAAATACAGTAAGAATGTACAAACAAGCGCTAAGTATTACCAAATGAATTTGAGTTATAAAAAATATGGTGAAGGTCAGCCACTTCTTATTTTTCACGGACTTTTCGGTTCGGGTGACAACTGGACTACCCATGCAAAAAACTGGTCTAATGCGGGATATAGCGTTTATTGCATAGACCAAAGAAATCATGGCCACTCTGAACATGATCAGGTCATGACTTATGAAGCTATGGCTGAAGATGCCATTGAATTTATAGCTGAACATCAACTGCGCGACATACTGCTATTGGGGCATAGTATGGGAGGAAAAACCGTTCTTCATTTAGCGGAACAAATTCCCATTTTAATTTCAAAAATGATTGTGGTAGACATGGGCATCAAAGCTTATCCACCTCACCACGGAGCAGTCTTCGAAGCATTAAATAATCTTTCGGTTGAATCTTTGAAATCTCGTGGCGAAGCAGAAGTGCACATGAAAAAAAGTTCACTAGATTCAGCTACTCAACTCTTTTTGCTTAAAAATCTTTATTGGAAATCACCTGAACAACTCGCGTGGCGATTTAATCTGCCCGTGCTGCAGGAACAGATAAACAATATTTTAAAGGGATTTGACGGGAAGATAACCGACATTGAAACGTTATTCATCAAAGGTGGATATTCCAATTATATCCTACAAGATGACCTTCCTGAAATAAAAAAATCAATCAATTTCGTTGAATTCAGAACATTAGACCACAGTGGTCACTGGCCCCATGCTGAGGAACCTCAGTTGTTTTATGAAACAGTTTTGGACTTTATCAGCAACTAATTTTTGTAATTTGGTGTCGTAACTTTGTAAAAAAAAATAATTTATGCCTTTATCGAAGAAAATTTTAGTTCCTACAGACTTTACAAAAGTGAGTGATGTAGCACTGGATCATGGACTACTCATGGGTAAAACCATTCAAGCCGATATTCACATGGTGCATGTGGTAGATAGTAAAAAACAGGTGAATGAGGCACGATTGAAATTAAATTCCCTTCAGGAGCGTATTCGCACAGAGAAAGGAGTGGAAATTTTCACTCATATCCGCATTGGAAATATATTTGAAGACATTGATAAGACGGCTACAGAAATGGATGCCGCATTGATTATCATGGGAACTCATGGTGTTCGAGGTATGCAATTTTTAACAGGAAGTCGTGCGTTGAAAATTGTAACAGAAAGTTCCATTCCATTCATAATAGTGCAAGAGCGCAATATTCGCGAGCATGGATATCACCGTTTGGTTGTTCCATTGGATCTTCACAAAGACACCAAACAAAAACTAAGCGTAGTTTCAGATGTTGCCCGCTATTTCAATTCGAAAGTTTATTTGGTTTCACCTGGTGAAACAGATGAATTTTTGAAAAACCAATTGGAAAGAAACATCAATTTTGCCAAGGAATACTTGGGATCGAACAACATACCTTTTGAGGTTGAAATTACTGAGGAAAAATCAGACGGGTTCGTTAAAGCCCTATTGAAATACAGCGCGTCTGTTGAGGCAGATTTGGTTTGTATTATGAATTTCTATGAAAGTTCAATACTCAATGTTTTCAACTCGAGCTACGAACAACAAGTCATCACGAACGACGCTCAGATTCCTGTATTGTGTGTAAATCCGATTGATACTTTCATTTTAGACAGGCCAAGTTACACGCCTAACTAACCCGAATTCCAATAACGAGAATATCGTCTGTTTGTTCAAAATTGCCCTTCCACGTATCGAAAGCGTGTTGAAGGGCTTTTTCTTGTTCTGATATTTCTAAACTTGAAATTTGACAAAGCAATGATTTAAAATTCTTACGCATGAATTTTTTGTTCTCCATTCCACCAAATTGATCTGCATACCCATCAGAAAAACAATACAGCATATCACTAGACTCCAATTGCATTTTCTGCGTGTGAAAATTTTCTCCTTGTTCACCAAATGACCCAATGCTTCGCTTGGTGGCCTTCAATTCCATTAATTCGTTGTTTCGAACGATATAAATTGAATTGTTCGCTCCGCTATACTCAAGAGTTCTGGAATCTTCATGATAACTACAAAGTGCTATGTCCATTCCATCGCGAACACCTGAGCTATTGGTTTTCATAACCTCGGTTGCTAAACGATTTACATTGTTGAGGATTTGTGCTGGATCAAGAAAAACCTTGGTAACATGATTCAAAAAATTATGACCCACCAAGGACATGAATGCACCCGGAACACCATGTCCCGTGCAATCGGCAGCAGCGAACAATTTCTTTCCACCCACATTCTTAAACCAATAAAAATCGCCACTTACTAAAGACTTGGGTTTGTAAAAGATAAGTGACTTTGGAAATAATTGTCGCACATTACCCATGGTTGGTAAAATGGTCGACTGGAGTCGTTGTGCATATTGAATGCTATCTGTGAGGTCTTGATACAGTTGATCTAAAACTTCCTTTTGAGCCTGTGTTTCTTCCCGCTGAAGTCTCAATTGCTTTGCAAAAAATCCAATCACCAATCCCGCCATTACTACAAACAATGCTACCAAACCAATTATGATCATTAACCGATCAAATTGTCTATTTAATGACTCCAATTCTGTATTCATTTTGGAAGTCAAATTAGACCTCAAAGACTCCAGCGTTTTCTTACATTTTTGTTCCATGAGTGGAATACCTGAATTATCAAGGAAAAACGCTTCTGCCTCCATTTGCACAATGGGATCTGAGTAACTCTCAAACGATGGTAAAAGAGCTTGTACCTCAAGACACATGTTGATATAATTCTGAAGATAAAAATCTAACGAATCGAAATCATTCTTCACGTAGTCATTCATTTTCAAACTGGACGTTCTGAAAACTAGAAAAGAATTTTTCAGTTTACCACCTGACAATTCTCGCATTTCTACTTTATTCCTATCCTCATCAACCCGCTGTACAAATGCCCATTCTTTGATTAAATCTTTGCTTCGAAGCAAATGAGATTCAAATGAATCTAAGTCTTGAAGTGCTGGCACATACTCTTGTTTTATTCGCATGTGCACTGCATAGCTTTCTTGAAGCGTATAAAAAATTCCAGCTAATGTAGCAGCAACAACAGTGACCACCGTGATTAACACGAGGTTTACATGTGTTCTACCAAATTTCTTAAAAATCATGGCTTATTGAAATCTCTTTTTCATTTCAGATTGAATTCGCTTCACTTCCTCTTCATTACCAAGAGCCTTATTGATGTAGAGAAGTACTTTATAATTCGATTCCTGAGGCTTACAATCTTGGAATGACTTTTCTGCGAAAGGCAGTGCTTCCTTAAATTTTTGAATGCTTCGATCTTGAATGGTAAATAAGTCTTCAATATTTGTACTTGATCCGGCTGAACGAATTACGAAAATGCCCTGGTTATATGAAATAATAGCTAGGTTTAAATGGGCCGAACATGTTCCAGGAAACTTGGAAACAAGCAGCGTGTAAATGCGCACACACTCGTTCAGATGAAAAATATTCTCAGTATTTGTTATCCAAAGTCGATAATGTCCCTCCGCCAATTTTGAAAGAAACTCCTCTTCCATATTTAGCAATTCATCTTTGGTTCCTTGATGGGTCGATTGTGCATTTTTAAACAACTCTTCAGGGATATTCACGGTGCTGGAATCCATGATAATGGTGGCCGATAGCGCATCATTGTACCAAGTTGAAGACAAATAACTAATTGCAAATTTGGCATTCGCCGTAACCTCGTTTTTCGAATCCAACTCTATGGATTTCGTTAAATTCATTCGTGCTTTATTTCGCAATTCGCTTTCAAAAGTGCCTAACTCATTGCGTTTATAACACTCTTTAAGTATGTATCCATACAAATAAAAATTCTGTGCAGAGTTTCCCAAATCTGCTTGGCTAATAGCTACTAAGGCTTGATCAAATTGACCTGATTTTGATAGTTCCAGCGCCTTGGTTATTTTGGGATTTCCTTGTGAAAAACCAGCCACCTGAAGCAGTGAAAATAAAATTGAAATGGCAATGATCTTTATTGTACTTTCCATTGTAACAATTTATTACCGGGTGTTATTTTTCTTTCTGACATCGATAATTCGTTCATTTCATATCGAATGGAATTTTCTACATTCTTAAAATTTATACAAGCTCCTGCAGTTAATGCCCCTTCCCAATTGGTAACCACGAGCATGCTTTTTGATTTCCCTTCTTTTATGATCTTTTGTAATTCTGACTTTTTCGATTTGTCAACGAAAATAATTTGTGCGAATTGACCTGCATTCCATACCGAAGCGTTCACCACTTCAATGGCTTGCGCTCCGATGGGTTTCGTACCATATTTTTCCGCCATGTGTTTGAATACATTTTCATTTCCAACTACAACTATTTGAAATTTTCCTTTTTTAACCTCCGTTGGCCAATTGCTGTTGATTGCAAACTGATAAATAAAATTTGCTTGAATCATGGCCCGTGCGTCTCCCTCTTCCAATTGCTGCCCCATGGAAACTTGTGTCTTCAAAATTGAAAGCACGCCAAACAGAATAAGCAAGAGCAGTTTTCGCGACATCTAAACAAATCTATACTTCGATTGCTACTCTTATTCCAAAGCACGAAGGTGGTTCTTCACGAGTGCATGTTGAAGAAATCTACGATTTCAAATACCTCTTTGCATTTACCTCATGATCGAGAGGCGTGCCGTGCATCAAATGGGCAACTAACATTTTCGAGAAGTAGGGGGCTAGCAAGACTCCCTTTGCACCCAGTCCACCAAAAAATTGAATTCCATTTTCTTCAATGCAACCCAAAATGGGCCTTCTATCTTTGGTTGTTGGACGGAGTCCGGCATTGTGCTGTAACACTTGAAAAGGCGTTCTAATGTGGCATTGAAATGCTTTCAGCAACTCTTCTTTGGCTGTTTCGGTTGGAAATTCATCTGTTGGTGACCAATCAAAAGTAGCTCCCAATTTATATTTGTTTGTATCGAGGGGAAGTAAAAAATTTCCAAAATGAATCATCTCGTTCCAATCAGCTTCAGGGAGATTCAAGGTGACTGTTTCGCCTTTATTGGGTATTACATTCAAAGTGCTTAAACTTGGCCATTCAGTCAACGAGACTCCCGAACAAACAACTACAAAATCAAATTTAATTTCGTTCCACACCCACATATTGTCTTTTTTGTGTAGGTCTTTTTCAGCAATTGTTTGCTGATGAAATTTTTGCTTTGATATAAAATAATTCCGAGCAACGCTCAAAAAATGAGGAACATTCAGCCAACCCGCATGTAAAACTTCACCAATACCAAACGGAGCTTCCACTGCTACCGAATTCCTATTTTCTATTCGCTTTGAAGAATAATATTTACCTTTTGGACCCTCTGAAATGACATCCCATTGATTTTGCTCTTCAATGGAAGCGAAAACCCGGTGAAAATTTAGGGGGGTGTAGAATTTCAATTGAAACTTTGTCTCTACCGCAGTCAAAAATTGGTACATTACAGGAAGTAATTCATCAATCTTCCAACTCAATGTAAGTCTTTTAAAACTGACAGGATTAACCAAACCACCCGCCCATTGCGACGCTCTAATAGGTCTATCATCATCTGCAATGTGTACATCGAAACCGGCTTCTTCGGCTTGCAGAGCGAGCACACTTCCCGCTAAACCTTGACCAACCAGTAATATTTTCGCACACATTAGTTGATTACATTCAGCATTTTACCCACTTTAGTAAATGCTTCAATGGCTTTATCAATATGCTCGAATTCATGACCAGCACTGAGTTGTACGCGAATACGTGCTTGCCCTTTTGCAACAACGGGATAGAAAAACCCGATAACATAAATTCCTTCCTGCAATAGCGTATCTGCAAAATCTTGAGCCAACTTCGCATCATAAAGCATGACCGGAACAATAGCACTATCCCCGTCTTTTATTTCAAATCCAGCGGCTTTTATTCCTTGTTTAAATCGAATAATATTGGCTTCCAATTTATCTCTCAAATCTGTGGTGGCGCTTAGCATATCCATTACAGCAATGGAAGCACCAACAATTGAAGGGGCCAAAGAGTTTGAGAAGAGGTAGGGTCTTGAGCGTTGACGAAGCAACTCAATAATTTCCTTCCTACCGCTTGTAAATCCGCCCATGGCTCCACCTAAGGCCTTTCCTAAAGTACCGGTGATGATATCAACTCTACCCAAAACATTTTTTAGTTCAATTGTTCCACGACCGGTTTTTCCAATAAATCCGGTTGCATGACATTCATCTACCATAACCATGGCATTGTATTGATCAGCCAAATCGCAAATCTTATCTAATTGAGCTACATATCCATCCATGCTGAATACGCCATCAGTTACAATTAGTTTGAATCTTGCTCCGCTTGCAGACTGGAGTTGTGCTTCAAGATCGGCCATATTGTTATTCTTGTAACGAAAGCGCTGTGCTTTGCACAGGCGAACACCATCTATGATTGATGCGTGGTTCAACTCATCTGAAATAATAGCATCTTGCTCGCCCAGGAGGGGTTCAAAAACACCTCCATTGGCATCAAAAGCAGCTGCATACAAAATGGTATCTTCTGTATGAAGAAATTCAGAGAGTTTTGATTCAAGAGTTTTATGAATATCTTGGGTGCCGCAGATAAATCGTACACTTGACATTCCAAAACCGTGTGTATCAATGGTTGCTTTTGCAGCTTCTAACACTTTAGGATGACTCGAAAGACCGAGGTAGTTGTTTGCACAAAAATTCAAAACCTCTTTACCATCTGTTGTTTGAATCACAGCAGCTTGCGGGGTAGTAATGATGCGTTCGCGTTTGAAAAGACCTGCCTCTTGAATTGACATTAATTCTTTTGCTAGATGCTCTTTCATTTCGTTGTACATGTTGTATAATTTATTCGTTAACAATCAATACTTTTTGTGCTGCTTCTTTTGCCGCCATCTGTTCAGCAGCTTTTTTAGATCCACCTTTTCCCTGCCCCACCGGTTCTCCATCAATTTCCAATTGAATGTGATACTCCATGTAAGGTCCATTGTTCTTTTGATTTAACACAGAATATTGAAGTGTTCGTCTGTGTTTCTGTGACCATTCATGCAATTTACTTTTGTAATCTACATCGCTATGCACACGTTCATCCAATCCATGCTCTTTTAACAACTTCAATGCAACCTCACGGGTTGTTTTATATCCTTGATCTAAAAACATGGCTCCAAAAAGTGCTTCCAAAGCATTCCCCATGAGTGACTCATGCATTTCTTGATTTCCAATATTGACTTTGAGTACCTCGTAAAGTTTCAATTCAAAACCTATTGCATTTAGGTTATCTCTGCGAACCACCTTACTTTTCATTTTGGTTAATTCGCCTTCCGTTAGTGAGGGATATTTCGTAAAGAGGTAATGTGCTACAATGCTATCTAAGATGGCATCTCCCAAGAATTCTAATCGTTCGTTGCTATTTTTTACTCCAGGTTTTATTTCGTCGGCAGCAGATGCGTGTCGCAATGCCGTTTCATACAACGCCAAATTTTTTGGCCTGAACTGAAATGTAAGATGAATAAACTTCGCTAAAGATGAATTCCGTTGTTGATGAAAGATAGACCGCCAAATCATTCGTACTTCTTGAAAATCGCAGACGTGTTGTGTCCACCAAATCCAAAAGTATTGGTTAGAGCGGCTCTCACCTCTCTGTGTTGCGCTTTATTGAATGTGAAATTCAATTTTGCGTCGAGATTTTCATCTGGCGTAGCGTGGTTAATTGTTGGAGGAACAATATTATTTTTCACAGCCATGATGGTTGCAATTGCTTCAATTGCACCGGCTGCACCAAGCAAATGTCCGGTCATGGACTTTGTACTTGAAATATTTACGTTGTATGCATGTTCGCCAAAAACAGTTTGAATAGCTTTTGCTTCTTGAACATCTCCGAGGGGTGTTGATGTACCGTGAACATTGATATAATCTAAGTCTTCTGGTTTCATCTCTGCATCTTCAAGTGCTGCGCGCATAACAAGGGTAGCGCCTAGTCCCTCTGGGTGAGGTGCGGTAATGTGGTAAGCGTCGGCAGACATTCCACCACCCACTATTTCGGCATAAATTTTTGCACCACGGGCTTTGGCGTGCTCTAATTCTTCAAGAATGATACACCCACCACCTTCACCAAGAACAAATCCGTCGCGAGTAGCATCAAAAGGTCTTGAAGCGGTAGCGAAATTGTCATTGTTTTCAGATAACGCCTTCAATGCGTTGAATCCACCAACACCAGCTTCAGTTACTGCAGCTTCTGAACCACCACTTACAATAACATCTGCTTTACCCAAACGAATATAGGTGAAAGCATCAATGAGTGCATTGGTTGAAGAAGCACAGGCCGCTACTGTAGTGTAGTTTGGTCCTCTGAAACCATATTGGATACTGATATGACCCGACGCAATGTCGGCAATCATTTTAGGTATAAAAAAAGGATTAAAACGAGGGGTACCATCGCCTTTGGCGAAATTTACACACTCCTCTTGAAATGTATAAAGACCACCAATTCCTGACCCCCAAATTACTCCTACTCTATCTTTATTTAAAGAACCAGATTCTAACAAACCAGCGTCTTGAATGGCCTGTTGAGCCACAATCACAGCATAGTGCGTGTAGGGATCCATCTTACGCATCTCTTTGCGCTCAA
Organism: Bacteroidota bacterium; assembly: GCA_016868835.1. Taxonomy (GTDB): domain Bacteria; phylum Bacteroidota; class Bacteroidia; order Flavobacteriales_D; family Sanyastnellaceae; genus CAIZGX01. The sequence continues at coordinate 27,765 of VGFR01000008.1, forward strand.
TGAAATCTTCTATGTTCAAACCTTTCAATTCACAAGCGAAACGCGTTTTAAACTTCGACGCGTCAAAACGAGTAATAAGGTTCGCACCGCTAACACCACGAATAAGACCGTCCCAGTATTCTGAGACGGTGTTACCCAAAGGTGTTACAGCACCAAGACCGGTTACAACAACCCTTCTAAGCTGCATAGTTCGTTTAATAAGTAATAAGATTACTTGGCGTGAGCTGAAATATATTCTACTGCCTGACCAACGGTAACAATCTTCTCAGCTTGATCGTCTGGTATGGCAATATTGAATTCTTTTTCAAATTCCATAATTAACTCAACTACATCCAAAGAATCAGCACCTAAATCATTTGTGAAGCTAGCCTCTGGAGTTACAACTGATGCTTCAACTCCTAATTTGTCAACGATAATTTCCGTTACTTTTTGTGCAATTTCTGACATTGTAATACTATTTAAATGGTTAAATACGCTCGCAAAAGTACAACTTTTCACTTTGCACCCGTTTTTTTTTCATTTTTCCACACTCTTTTTTTTCAACACTCTCATTTTCAGATATTTAAAATTTCATTCCAAAAATAAATTCTCCCCTCTTGTATGTAAATTGCACCCAAATTCCATGAAAACCTCTTCTAAAAAGCATATACTCTTAATTGGAGCAGGTGGCCTGTGTCATGCCGCCTTGCCCTCAATTTTGGATTTACCTTTTGAAAAAATGACGTTGATGGATGGTGATGTAGTTACTGAAGAACCTTTGCCCAGACAATGGCTTTTCACGAAAAATGATTTGGATCAGTTCAAAGTTGTGGTGCTTCAGAAATGGATTTCAGACAGAAACTCGAACAAGTCTGTTGTTGCTCTTCCAAAATATTTCCATGAGGAAATTGATTTTCGCCCTGATCTTGTTTTTGATTTCACTGATCGTCTGAGTTCGAAACAGTCCATTATGAAATTCTGCCAAAAGCATAAAATCCCGCTTATTCATGCTGCTTCGCAAAAAAATCACGGAGCAGTCGCCTTTCTTCACCCTGAATCTTCACTGTTTCATCACTTGTTAGCAGATTTAGAGGGAAAGGACAACACTGAAATGTCTTGCAACGATGGAGTAACAACCTCTGTGGTTGGCACCATAGGCATGCAAGCTGCGCATTTGGGTTGGTTATATTTTGAAGACGTTATCATTCAAAATGGCTACAGCATGTTTGATGGTAAAAGCAATCAATGGGAGACCTTCAAACTACATCAAGGAATGGCAGATAAGCCAACATTCGATCATTTGATTACAAGCGTGGATCAATTCATTTCCATTCAACATAAATACCAAACTACAATTCTTCATTTGGGAGAACATGCGGTATTTCCATCATGTGAACCCGATGAATTACAAGCTGAATTATTGAGGGGTGGAAATGTTATTCTTATTTGTAAAAATGGAATGGAGGCATCAACAGCCGTGGCGCATTTCTCAAAAAAATTCAAAGACAAACATATATTTGCTTTCGCCGGACCGGCAGATTCACTGATACCAAGTATTGAATAAATGAGCGCATTTCAAACAGGTCTTTCTTTCCTCAAACAACGAAAAAGGTGTAGAAATGCGACTGACTTTCGATGGGTATACGAGAGATCCATAAATGATTTATCCTATCGTCTTCCCGATGCGGCAAAATTCGATCCTTGGATTGGATTTAAAGAATTGTATCGCATTATTAAAAGGAAAAAAAACAGGCAATGTCAACTACAGAACGGACATCTCATGCTTGTTTCAACCTCGAATCAAATACAAGTTGCCAGAGAATATGTATTGGCGAATTTAAAATCGGCTGAAGCACTACATGTCATTTCGCGTGAAGATTTAAAAATATCACCTTCATTTCGTTTTCTCTTGTTTTCAATCTTCGTTTCTGTCCAATGTATTTGGTCAAGAAATCGGTTAAACCTTGCCCTTCAGATTCGCGAGGTTATGGAGTGGGCTTGCGTATTGAAATTGATGCATGAGAATCATTTAAAATCATTTATCGATTTCACACCATTCGAAAAAGATGCAAACCTGTTGTCACTTTTGTTGATGGAGCAAGGTATTCATATAATGAAAATTCCATCACCTGGTCCATTGAGTGCTCACCATACGCATCTGATTGCAAATACTGTTGTTTGTTCTTCCGCCTATCATTTGGAGGAAATAGCACAGTTTACTAATTGGACCTACAACAGCCTTTTGCATTGGCCCCCGGAGCAATACCATACGTATGAACACCTTTATCAGATTAATCAACAACCCCCGGCAAACTCAATTGCCTTTTACAGTCACGGGGAATGGGTTCGCAGAGAAGAAGGGCATGCTGATCCTGGTTTAGGTATTTTAGAAAATGAAGCGATTATTTTGAGTGAGCTCCGCACTTTCCTTAAGGAAAATAACCACACTACTCTAGTCATTTATCCTCATCCGAAAGAGAGGGAACGAAAAGACATGCTAGCACATTACACGCAACTTCTTTCAGACTGTTCATTTCATATTTTCGATGGAGAGACCCCTACGGCATGGAATTTTCATGAGGAAGACATTGCCATAATGGCCTATTCCACTTTACTCTTTGAACGTTTATCACTCGGATTTAAAATGCTTTTTGTGTCAACACAATCGAGTCCGTTCCCACTTTCAACCAGTTCATTAAATAACATTTGTATTCGTTCAGAAGCAGAATTTCAGAAGAAATTAAAAAATGCCCTTCAGGAAAGTCAAATTGAATTTTTCGAAAATAATCAACTCCAAACCTACAGACTTTCACATTTCCTCGAGGCGAAAAATGGCTAAGATTAGAAAATGATTGTTACTTTGCAGCACATGAAAGTAAAATTTGCTGTTGTTGGATGTGGAAGTATTGGTAAGCGTCACATAGCCGTTTTGGATGCTGACCCCAATGTTGAAATTGTGGGTATCTGCGATATTGAGCTTACTCGTGTTCAAGAGTTATCAGAACTCTACAACCACATTCCATACTATACCAACTTTGAAGACTTGATGGCAGTATGTGATGCAGATGTCATAAACATAGTAACACCCCACGCCTTACATAAAACTCAATCTATTCAGGCCTTGAATAATGGATTTCATGTTTTGGTTGAAAAGCCCATGTCATTGAATGTGCGTGATGCACAGGAAATGAATGATGCGGCTAAAGCCAATGGTAAAAAGTTATGGGTTGTAAAACAGAATAGATTCAACGTACCCGTTTCACTCACACACCAAGCCATTCGTTCTGGTTGGTTAGGTCGAATTTTCATGGTCAAGTGTGACGTACTATGGAATCGTTATCAAGGGTATTATGACGATTCAAGTTGGAGAGGAAAAATACAAGAAGAAGGTGGTGCTCTTTTCACTCAGGCCAGTCATTTCATTGACTTACTTATTTGGTGGTGTGGAGAAGTGAAAAGTGTGAAAGCGAAAGCTGCAACACAAAACCACAATATAGAAACTGAAGATTCAGGAGTTGCCGTAATGGAATTTGAGAATGGTGCATTGGGATCTTTAACTTGGACTACTTGTGTTTACGAAAAAAACTACGAAGGAAGCATTACTGTCATTGGCGAAAAAGGAACCATTAAAATAGGAGGTGCCTATTTGAATAAAATTGAATTTTGGAATGTAGAAAATCAACCACTACCAACAGATATTGACTTCAATGATAAACCAAATGCATATGGTAAATACCAAGGCACAAGCAGTAATCATGATAAAGTTATTGAGAGTATTGCAAAAGAAATACAAACTGGTATAGGCCAGAATGTGGAAGGGACAGAGGGTTTAAGAAGCATTGATGCGATAGAAAAAATTTACGCAAATATTTTGCAATGAGTGATGTAAAAAAATATCAATCGCAATTACGCGATGTCAAACTGGGGTCAGGAGTGACCGTTGTAGAACCTGTGAATGCATACGAGTGTGAGATTGGAAACGATGTATTTGTTGGTCCATTCGTAGAGATTCAGAAAGGGGTTGTTATTGGGAATAGAACCCGCATTCAATCACACACCTTTATTTGTGAACTCGTGACTATTGGAGAAGACTGCTTCATTGCTCACGGTGTAATGTTCACTAATGATTTATTCAAAGAGGGTGGTCCAAGTGGGAATGATAAATCGAAATGGGGAGAAACAAAAATTGGAAATCATGTCTCCATTGGATCAAACGCAACCCTACTGCCCGTCACTATATGTGACCATGTTGTAATTGGTGCAGGGGCGGTTGTTACTAAAAACATAACAGAATCTGGAATTTATGCTGGGAATCCAGCAAAAAAAATACGCTAATGAACATACCATTTGTAGATCTAAAAGCACAATATAAAAGCTTACTTCCAGAGATGGATGAAGCCATTATGCATGCCATTCACACTACTGCGTTTATAGCAGGAGGGCCCGCAGATACTTTTGAGAAAGCGTATGCCTCGTATATGGGCATGACGCACACCATTGCATGTGCCAATGGAACAGATAGCCTTGAAATTCTTCTAAAAGCTATGGGAATTGGAACAGGTGATGAAGTTTTGGTTCCAGCTATTTCATGGATTAGTACTGCAGAATCTGTTACAACTGCTGGCGGTACTCCAGTCTTTGTAGATGTTGATGATGATTTGTTAATTGATTTGAATTTAATTGAGCAGCACATTACTCCTCGCACCAAAGCCATTATTCCAGTGCACCTTTACGGTAATCCTGTAGATATGAATAGAATCATGGAGATTGCAACAAAACACGGGCTTCACGTTTTGGAAGATTGCGCTCAATCTCATGCCGCCACAATACATGGTAAAAAAGCAGGAACTTTTGGACACGCGTCAAGCTTTAGTTTCTATCCCGGAAAAAATTTAGGAGCTTATGGCGATGCGGGAGGAATGGTGACAAACAATGATGAAATTGCCCGAATAGCCAGAGCCATCGCTAATCATGGACAAGAAGGAAAACACAATCATTTGCTTGAAGGTAGAAATTCAAGAATGGACGGTATTCAAGCAGCCGTGCTGAATACGAAACTTCCACATCTTGAAAAATGGACTGACATGCGTATCAACAATGCCCGCATATACAGTGATTTGCTTCAGGCCTCTGTTCATAAACCAAGAGAAAGAGAAGGATTTAAGCATGTTTATCATCTCTATGTTATTCAATGTGACAACAGAGACGAACTTGCACTTCGTTTGAAAGAGAAGGGAATTGACACCGCCGTTCACTACCCAATTCCAATGCCTTTCATGCCATGCTATTCTAGATTCAATCATTCTGAAATTGATTTCCCCAATGCGGCAAAAATTGCAAAGCGAATAATTTCTTTACCCATGTATGCCGAATTAACACAAGAACAAATCGCTTACGTTGCAGAGCATGTAAATGCCAACTACTAAAGAACATATCATCATTGTCAACTACGACTTTCCTCCGAACAAGGGAATTGGTGGAAGGCGGTGGGCAAAATTAGCCAAAGCATTTGCAGAGAAGAATTACCATGTTCACGTTATAAAAGCTGATTCTATATCAGATACTGAAACTTCTGTTTGGACAGACGATGTTCGTCATAAAAATATACAAGTGTACTCCTTGCCAAGAAAGTACCCGAATATACTCTTGAGCACACCCCAAAACTTTTTGGAGAAAATTCAATACCGAGCGTCCCTTCGGTCCGTACTCAAGAAACATCAAGGTACCCCTTACGATATAAGTCTTGGATGGAATCATTCGCTTTCTGAAAAATTAAATGAAATAACTAAGAATCATCCGGTTCATTGGATTTTTGCTACAGGTGCGCCGTGGGAAATGCTAAGAGCATGTGCCACATTTAAAGAAAAATTTGATTACCTTAAGCTTTGGGTTGATCTTCGTGATCCTTGGCTCAATGCACGTAATTATGGCATCACCCATTTATCTGAACTTAAGCAAAAGGAAGAGGAAGAAAAAGCAAAGAAGGTGGTAGAGCAAGCCACAATAATTTCTGCTCCAGCTCAAGAAATTTTTGAGCCGTTTATTTCCAAAGGGTGGTTGTCAAGCTCAGACAAAAAACTATTTCATCTTAAACATTTCTATTCAGACAAGCGTATGGAAATACGCAAATCACCGAGAAATACGCAATCAATACAATTGATTTATGGCGGTGAAATTTATCTCGATACCGAAAAGTATTTTGAAGAGATTGCCCAAGATTTAGACCTACTACGAAAAGAGTATCCAAAAAAATATCAGGAACTAACCATACAGATTCATTCTTCGAGCGCGGACAAACTTCAACCTATTTTCAAATCACATCCAACAGTACAACTATCAGACTCCATAGGTAAAAGCATAGAGCGCAAAATATCACATGCCCAATGGTGTGTTATTCTATTGGCTGAGCACAATCAAGATTTTTTCACTACAAAATATTTCGAATACCAACAATTTGGAATACCCTACCTCTTTATTGGGCCTGATCTTAGTTTGGTAAGAAAGAGAATTGTTGAGGAAAACCGTGGAACCGATTGGAAAAACTTTTTCAATCATTACCTTAACGGAGAAGCTATTGATCATACCACCTTCAATCAGATAGTAAGTGAA
>VGFR01000009.1 GCA_016868835.1 Bacteroidota bacterium
TTTTTTGCGTTTTCAGCCCATAAAATGTATGGACCAACAGGGTTGGGCGTGTTGTATGGTAAACTGGATATACTGAATCAAATGCCCCCGTATAGAAGCGGTGGTGAAATGATAAAAGAAGTGCGTGTTGAAGGAACAACATTTCAAAATGCACCTTTCCGATTTGAGACGGGAACGCCGAATATTGAAGCGGTAATTGCTTTTAAAAAGGCATTTGATTTTATAAATGATGTGGGTAAAGAGAAAATGCATCAACATGAGCAATTTCTAACGGATATATGCGAAGATGCGTTGAAAACGATGCCAGGTCAAACACGTATTTTTGGCAGTCACACAGATAGAATTGGGGTCCTGTCATTTCAAATAGAGGGTGTTCATGCAAGCGATCTTGGGTCGTTACTTGATCAGCAAGGTGTTGCAATACGAACGGGATACCATTGTGCTCAACCCATTTGGAATAAATACAAAGTTCATGGATCAGCACGAGTTTCGTTCGCCTGTTACAATACAGAAAATGAGGTTATTTATTTCCATGAGGCCATGAAGAAAAGTTTAAATATGTTGCTATGATTGAAGCCAAGCAGAAAGAAATTATCGAGGATTTTTCGTTTTATGAGAATTGGATGCAGAAGTATGAGCACATTATTGAATTAGCCAAAGAACTTCCGACGCTCGAGGAAGATGAGAAAAGCGATGACTTGTTGATTTCAGGATGCCAGTCTAAGGTTTGGTTAAAGGTATTTCTGAATGCAGACGGGACCATGAGTTTAAAGGCAGATAGTGATGCAATAATTACAAAGGGTTTGGTGTCTTTGGTTGTTTCAATTTTCAATAATGAAAAACCGGAAGATGTGGTTTCGGCACCTATCTATTTTGCTGATGAAATAGGCTTGTCACAGAATTTAAGTCAAACAAGAAGCAATGGATTTGCGGCTATGGTGAAGCAAATTAAATTATATGCCACTGTTTTTGCATCACAAAATAAGTTTGAAAATGGATAGGAACGCACTCACAGATTTGGTAGTTGCAAAATTGAAGACCATTTACGATCCTGAGATTCCAGTAGACATTTACGAATTGGGCTTGATCTATGGAATAGATATTTCAGATGATGCTTCTGTTAAAATAACCATGACACTTACTTCACCAAGTTGTCCGGTAGCTGAAACGTTGCCCCCAGAAGTTGAAGAAAAAGTGGCCAGTGTTGAAGGTATAACATCATGTAAAGTTGAGATTACATGGGAACCTACATGGGATAAAAGCATGATGAGCCAGGAAGCTCAACTAGAATTAGGTTTTCTTTAATATAATTTTTTGCCCCTGTATTTGTTACTTAGCAAATATGGTGAGGTGGCTATGTATATCTTCCACTACTATTGGTCCTGTTCACGGGAAGAGCAAGTGTAGAGGAAATAATATTAAGTTCTGGATCGAATCACGAACACACGTTTCACGAACAAAATAACTTAGATGGGCTTCATTCATCTACGGGTATTGTTGAAGAATTTTTAAATTTCTTTGAAGCAGATAAAGAGGATGATGACGAACATTTTTGTTGTTTTTCAAGGGTTAATAGTAATTCAGATTTCGATTTACTTTCTTCGAAATCTATCTTGTTTACGGGGGGGAAATTTACAAACTCTGGACTACGATTATATTTCCTTTTTAATTCTTGTTACTTTTAATGAAAATTATGAATACCGGCACAAAATCATGTATTTGAGTGGAGTAATTATTGCGGGATTTTTGTTTTTATTGTGTAGTTTGGCGGTCTCTGGTTTTCCAATTACTCCGAGTTTTATAGGAGAAGACTTGATTTATTCGCATATACACGAAGATCAAATTTTCCTTTCTCTTTTTATAAGTATAAGTTTAATCATGGGGGGTTTGGCATTGGGTCAAATATATTCTCGAATTTTCATGGGTCCGTATATTGGAACGACGCGTGATGTTGCTGAATAATCAAGTTAAAAAAATAAAAATGAAAAGAATAATTTTAATAGTGACTTGCTTGGCCTTGTTGTTGACTCAGCTGCAAGCACAAATTCAACTTCGTAACATGAAAAGCAACAATAACGGTTGGTTCATGTATTTTGGCAGCCACAAAATTTCAGAAAAAATTGGAGTTCATCTAGAGGTACAATTTCGTAGAAGCGATATAGTTCTTAAACCCCAGCAATTGCTATTACGTGGAGGCTTAAATTTTCATTTTACATCAAACGCGTTTGCAACAGTGGGTTATTGTTTCGTGAATACTTCTCAGTATGGTGTTTTTCCTGTTCAATGTGCTTTTCCGGAAAATAGAATTTGGGAGCAAGTGCAATTTAAAAGTCAAGCGGGAAGAATTGAGTTAATTACAAGGCTAAGATTGGAACAACGGTTTAATAAACTTCCCGTTCTTCAAGGGCCGGGCGAGTATGCACCAGGTGACGATGTCTATACCAATCGAGGAAGAATATTGGTACGAATGTCTGTGCCATTTAAAGGGAAAACAATTGAAGATCGTTCAATGTACTTTTCCTGCTATGAAGAAGCGTTTGTTAATTTTGGAAGTAATGTTCAGTCGAATATTTTCGATCAAAATAGAACTTATGTCGCTTTGGGATATAAATTTCCTAAGTGGGGTAAGTTGGAAATGGGCTACATGAATCAATTGCTTTTGAAAGCAGATGGTGTAAAGATTGAGAATAATCACACGTTACAAATGGGATTTTCATCTACTATAGATTTTCATAAAAAGAAGAGTAAGGTGTAACTACCTTCTCATGTATTGAGATAAATTCGCGACATGTCTAATGTGAATTTATTTTTTTCATTTGTTTTAGTATTAGTGTTTTTGGGTTGTAATACACCCCAAGAAAGAGCGAGAAATTATAACAATGAAATTGTATTGGTTCTCACTGAGGTAGGTTTGGTTATGCAGCAACTAGATGAATCATTGCTGAATCAAACTGAAATCAATAGCCGATTTGATGGCGCCAAGAAGAAAGTAGATTCCTGTCAAAAGGTACTTAATGAAATTGGTTTGTATGAGAAGGATACAACGCTTGTGTTTCCTGCAAAGCGTGTCATTGAAGTGTATCAAAAATTGCTTTCTAAACAATATAGAGATTTGGTTCAATTTCACACCCTTCCTTCATCAGATATAACTTTTGATTTGGTAGACTCAACGCGTGTTTTGAGAATGGAAATTCAAAATGAATCGACATTTGTACAACGTGATTTCGAGAACGCCCAGCAATCATTTGCCGATAGATATATTTTAAAACTGGTTGAATAAACAACCTATATCTTATATGATTATTGAATAAGACCCTCTTTCTCTATTCATAAATCTTTGGTCCATAATAAAAATGGACCTATGAAAAAATTAATCTTTAGTTTATTGATCTTTCTTGGAATTGCTTCATGCAAACAAGAAGACGTAACCCCAAGCGGGCTTACTATTCAAGTTTTGGAATCGGGAACAGACTCCCCTATTCCCAATGCGAAATTATTATTTTACAAAACGAATGCAGTTGGTGGCGGTCCTGCGTTTCAACTTGTGGATAGTTCAGTGACCAATCAATTGGGTGTATTTCCTCTGATTGAAATTGGAGAAGTTGATTGTGTTACTGTCGCTAGTCAAGACGATGCATATTATTTTGATGTAAGTGATATTCTATGTGGTTTGAATGGACGAGTTCAACATTGTTTTCGAGTGAAGTCACGAGCGCAATTGAGTTTTTCATTAACTGATGAAATGAATGTTCAGACTTCATTGAATCACGTGGATGTGCGAATTGAAAAAGGTTTTCAGAATAGATTGATAGAATCAACTCTTTATCCGAATTCTAGCTGCGATTCACTTTTTGTATTCGCAAACGAACCCGTAGAGCTCGAGTTTAAACGAGTGTATGATTCGGGAGCAAGCACCTACGAATACCTCACCCTTTCTCCATTGGCCAAGAACGAGGTTCATCACATTTCATTAACCTTTTAAAAATACAGTTATGTATATTAGAATAACATTCATTCTTTGTCTTTTAACCTTGATGGGTAGAACACAAACGTCTGTTCCTTTTTCAAGACAGCTGGCCCTCGCAGACTCATTGAACCACTATAGTTCCACAGCAAGTCAATCCGAGTCTTTATTAAAATTTTATGATCTATCATGTAGCCCTTCTAACCCTTTAAATAATCAACTGGAGCTACTTCATTTTTCATATCAAAAGGCAAATACAGAAGACGTTGGCAACTTGTTTTTCATTTCTTCGAATCAGGAAGTGATTACTTATCAAAATGAAATTACGTTTCAAATTGAATTGAATAATTTGATTTCAAATACCGAATATTCATTCGGCAATGAAATTTGGCAATCATTGACGAGCCCTGAACTGGTATTTATGCCAGACGTGACAGATACGCTTATACACTTCTCTATTCGTGGCATTGCTAATTCTGAATTTTGGCAGGTGGGAATTGAAGTTCCTATAACGCGACTTGCTGAAATTTCACCAGATGCATCTCCTTGGCCAATGGTAGACGGGGATTATCCGTATGAAATTTCAACATATGCATTTAATCAAATGATTTATGGTCACGCCTATGTCAAGTTAGGTGCTGATGGAGTTTTTGACAAGCCCTTTTTGTTTGTTGAAGGAATTGATTTTGGCACGGATAGAACTGCAACGCGCAACGGTACTTTTGGTTGGAATGAATTGGTTTCAGGGAATGAAAGTGGTACATACAGCATGCTTTCATTAATGCCCAATTTTTTAGACAGTATAAGTGAGAGAGGATATGATTTAGTGCTTTTAGATTTTGTAGATGGCGCTGCAGATATAAAAAAGAATGCAGCTTTGTTACAGCATTTGATTCAGTTATGTAATACCTATAAAGAAGGAACAAATGAAAATGTAATAGCTGGAGCAAGCATGGGTGGTATTGTATCTCGGGTTGCACTTCGTGAAATGGAATTAAACGGCATGTGCCATGAATGCTCGCATTACCTCTGTTTAGACTCTCCTCATCTAGGTGCAAATATTCCACTTAGTCTACAAGCAACCATTTATTTTTTGTCTGAATTTGTTCCTGAGGCGGAATTATTCGTTTCTGAAAAATTAGAACGAGACGCCGCTAAACAATTGCTTTGTTATCATTGGGGAAGCTCTAATGTTTTGCAACCAAATTGGTTTCTGGATTTTCAAGCGTATTTATCGGAATTGGGACTACCACAACACACCCTGAATATGGCCATATCGAACGGTTCGTTGAACGCAACACCACAATATTCAGTTTTAGAAACCCCATTACTAAATGAGCACTGCAATGCAACGAATTGGCTATCTGGAGAAGAAATTGTTTTTAAACTTTTTCCTTTACCCGGAAATGCCAATTATGATGAGAGCACTACTTATTCCAATGTATTGGCAGATTTAAGGTTTACACAAATGAGTTGGAACAATTGGTTAAGCCCGGTAGACATTTATACAAGTAAGCCGTCTGTTTCCATTGAAGCCAAAAGCCTTGATTATTCAAACGGGGGCTGGTCAAGTTCAATTTATGAATTGGTTAAAGTCTTTAACTCTTCGTCTGATTTCACTGATGCATGTGGTGCAATTAATGCAGATCAATACGCCTTTAAGCACTGCTTCGTTCCCCTATCTTCAGCGTTATTGCAGGGGGAGCTCGTTGCACATGAATCAATGAATGTTTCAGCTAGTCCTTTTGATTATTGTTTAGCCGCAAATGGTATGAATGAGCCTCATTCTCATTTATCGTGGAGTCACATAGACTTTTTATTAGATAAACTATCTGAAGTAAACGCGTGGAGTATGAGTTCAGCTTTGAATAATGCTGAGGAAGTTTCGCTTGTGGAATCAATGGAGGTACTTAGACCAATGCATGTGCATTCCGGAAGATTGTTATTTACGAATCCTGCTCAAAATGATATTGGTGATGAAGTACAAGTTCAATTCAAAGCTGGATGCGAGAATGCTGAGTTTAATTTAAGTGGGAATATGGAAATGCGAATTGGATTTGAAGAGGGAAATTTATTCGCACATGCAACGGTTGCAGATTCGTGTGTTGTTCGTTTGAGTGAATATCAGCAGACTACTATTGAGAAAAACAGTAGTATGGTTTTAGAAAGTGGTGCTTCATTGGTTCTAAATGGAGGCACACTAAAATTGAAGGGGAGCCTGTATTTAAATGAAGGATCTGAATTGATTCTTCAGAACGGACAATTGATATTGGATGGAGGGAAAATTGAATTGTTGGGAGGAAAGATTCATATTCTTGACGATTTTGAAATTGAACAGTCCAACTCAGGCGGTTATGTGGTTTGCAGAAGTGGTGATCTTATAGATTTTGATTTCGAGCTTGGCTCTTCTTTGCATTGGAATGGTAATTCGGCATTGGATTCTATGTTAGTGGTAGCGGAGGGCTGTATGTTGAATGATGGTGGTGAGGGAGGATGGATAGAGTTTAATAGTGCACATGTAGTATTGGCTTCGGGTTCTCATGTGGTTTCCTTTAGGAAAAATAATTTTATACATTCTTGGTTAGAAGGAAGTTCAACGTCGAATTACACTGTGCAGTGGGCCGATCTATCTTTTTATCAATCGAGAGTGTTGCAGGTTCATGTGCAAAATGATTATTCGTCGTTTGTATTTCGGAACTCTGTTGCTGAATTGAATGAGTTCAATATAAACTTTGGAAATTACCGCGTTGAGGCTTCTACGTTTCTGACTTCTTCAATTGTGTCTAAGCATTTAAAATCTCGAAGTCGAATTTTACAATCTGGCTTTTATGATTCGAATGCGCCAGTTGTGGATGAGAGTTTAACAGAATTGTATGTATACCAATCTAATTTCTCGAATCATACAACAGGTATAAAAAAGAAAGGCGGTCGCTTACGAATGCGTTGCAATCTCATTCAATCAAGCGAAATTGGGGTTGCAGCTGAAAAGGGATGTCTTGTTTATTTGGGTTTAAATGATGCGGCTGGATTCAATACCTTTTCAAATTTGGAATATGCGATTCAATTGGAGCATGCACTGGTTCCGTCTTTCTTGAATGGTGAAAATAGATTCGAATCTTGTATCATGTATTTAGGCGGCTCTGTAACAAATGCCACATGTATGACTCAGTTGCATTTTGGTAGAAATTATTTTGAGAATGATGTTTACAACAGATTCTCAGTAACTAGCGCTACATCAACCATTGCTAATGCACCATGTTATTTGGGTTTTACATTGGGTGAAAATATTGCGGGAAGTTGTCCTGTTGGTGTTGGGCAAGTTGCAATAGGTAAATCGAATCAGTTAAAAGACAAGAATTTGATTGTTACGTTGAATGGTTTATCTCTTGAATTGGACTCTGTTTTTTCGATTGTTTCAGATCTCTATTTCTTTTCTGATACCGTTTATCAGGGTAAGCAATGCATGCAGCTTTTGAGTGAAGCTTTATTACAAGTTCCCCTTGATTCATTAACAGCCGAGGAGCTGCCTAAGATTCACGGAGCTATGCATTTTATGAGTTGGTTATTGGACGAGTTGGTACAACGGAATGAAATTGTTTTCTTGAACAATCAGAGTGATTTTGAGCCAGTGGTTTCTAAATTTTTCGCCGTATTAAATCACTTTAGTGCGGAGTCATATGATGTGCAATCTTTCCACCACCAGTTCTATTGGGAATTGGAAAAAATAAAAGCATTGCGAACGTTGGGCCTAACGAATCAAGCGTTGTTTATGCTTTCCAACCTGAATCAGTGCAATCTCGAATCTTTAGAATTAGACATTTTGGAATACTGGTTATGTTTAACAAATCAAGAAATTGAACAGAATAGCGTAGATATAAATGAGTCATTAAATAATTCATTTCAATTCATCACAGAGACAGAAGTTGTTTTTGGATCACAAGTCATTTCTCCATCAGAAATATTTATATATCCTTGTGTTTATTCAGAGAAAAATAATGGTCTCAAGCTTGAAACGGATGTAACATTCGATTCGAATATATTGGGACAGATGACTCGAAGTGAATCAAATGAAAATGGTTGCTATTTCCGAGTGACAAAAACCGGAGAGGTAAAGAAATACTTACGAATGAGATAGAATGAATACGGCACAACCGGCCAAGAAACCTATTACAGCGAGCCATGATAGGTTTTTGAGATACCACGAAAACGGAATTTTTTCTATACCCATCACGGCAACACCGGCGGCGGATCCTATGATTAGCATGCTGCCGCCGGTTCCTGCTGTATAGGCTAAGAATTGCCAGAAGGAACCGTCTTGAATAAACTGACTTAACCAAACATCAGTGGATCCATTCGCTACAATTGGATACATGCTTTTGCTTGCGGCGACCAAAGGAACATTATCTATTATCGCAGATAAGAATCCGATGGCTACATTGATCCCATATCCATTTTGAATGGTGTCTTTGAGCCAGATGGATAGTTCTTGTAAGAATCCAGCTTGTTGTAAAGCACCAACAGAAAGTAAAATGCCTAGGAAGAAAAGTACAGAGGGTAGGTCAATTTTTCTGAGTGCTGAGAGTGCACTGAATTGAGCCCGTTCTTCACCAATTTTTCTACCATGAACCAAATCAATAATGAACCATGTAATACCAACGCTTAGCATCATGCCCATAAATGGAGGCAGATGTGTAATGGTTTTAAAAACAGGAACAAACAAAAGCCCACCCACTCCAATTAGAAAAACAGACCACTGCGTTTTTTTAGAGAGTTGAAAATTAGAATAGTGTGTTTCTTCCGTAGGTTGAATACTTCCTTTTTGGGTGAAGGATAAAATAATTAATGGAAGTAGAAGGCTAATGAAACTTGGTAAAAATAATGATTGTATCGTATGACCACTAGTAATTTGCCCACCAATCCAAAGCATGGTGGTTGTTACATCGCCTATTGGACTCCATGCTCCACCGGCATTTGCAGCAATGATGACTACCCCTCCAAAAATCCATCTGGTTTTTTGATCAGCAATGATTTTCCGTAGCAAGCTCACCATTACAATGGCCGTGGTTAAATTGTCAAGTGCGGCTGATAAGAAAAAAGCAAGAAATGCCAATATCCAAAGCAACTTCACTTTACTCGAAGTTGAAATTCGATTGGTGATTATTTCAAAGCCGTGATGAGCATCAATGATTTCCACAATGGTCATTGCCCCCATTAGAAAAAGTAAAATGCTTGAAATCTCTACAACGTGCTCAGTAAGTGAGTGTGCAACAATTTCTGTTGGCTGTTGAAAGGTGAGAGCGGTCCAACACAACACCCCGCCAATAAGCGCAGAGGCCGCTTTGTCAATCTTGATGTTGTGTTCAAGAATAATGAATGCGTAAGAGACTATGAAAATTGAGAGTATAAGCATTATTATTATTCGCTGTGAGTGGTTTTTAAGAACATGCGAATATCATTCTTCGCGCCAATTTGCATGACATCTACAAGATCTTGAACACTTAAAGATCGATCCATAGAAATGGAGCACGAGCTCTCAGGAAATTCTTTGGCAATGAGTTCTAACCTTCCGTTAAGTTGTTCCAATGTGACCGCATCACCGTCTAAAAAATAATTCCGGTTTGCATCTACAGCCAATTGAAGTGATTTTTTCGCTTCTTTCTGTTGTGTTTCTGCCGCTTGAGGCAATAGCACTTTAATTACGTTCGGGTTGGCTAATGTTGAAAGTATGAGAAAGAATAAGAGTAAAAAGAACATGATATCATTCAATGCATGTGTATTCACATGCGCGCCTTCTTTATGTCTTCTCTTTATCTTCATTCTCTATTCGTGTTTGCTTTCAATTGCAAATCGAATTCTTCTATCTGAGCCACAAATTTATCCACTCCATTTTGCAATAAGTGGTGTGATAAATAAGCCAAAATACCAACAACAAGTCCTGTGGCGGAAGAAATCATTTTCTGATACAGACCCTCTGAAATGGTTCCAATGCTTATGTCTGTGGTGGTTGAGATATCAAAGAATATGACAATTACTCCGGCTATGGTACCAATAAAACCCAATAGAGGCGCAATGGAAGCAATCATGGATAGTACGTTCAATCGTTTTTCCAATCGAGTTACTTCAACATTTGCAGCAGCCTCTTGCAGCTTTTCTTTTTCATCTGCTGATTTATTGCGTAATGTAGCGAACTGAAAAATACGCGCCCATGCAGAGTTATTCTCTTCACAAACATGCATGGCTTGTTCATGGTTACCGTGTGTCATGTTTTCTAAAAATTCTTGAAACCCGGAAGTATTCGAAACTCCTTGTTTACCGAAATACAACATGCGTTCAATGGCTATGATAATAACCAAAACGGAGAGCGCAAAAAGTGGGTACATGACCCACCCACCTTTCATGAGTAATTCAACCAGGTTTAATGATTTCTCGGCTGTGAGCCCTTCGGGTATAGGTGTTTGAAGAAATACGTTCATTACATTAATTTTTTCAGAGCAATCTCAAAAGCTCTTGCGTTGATTTTTGTTTTATCAATTCCGCTTTGATGAACTGATTTAAGAGCTTCTTTTATTGTTTTGGAAGTATCTGAGAAAATTGCCGCATCTGATAAACTAACATCGGCTTCGCTCATGAGATAGGCAAAAACCCTTGCCATTCCGCAGTTCGAAATGAAATCAGGAATCACACTGAAACGTTCGTCGCACCATTCAGAAATGGGTCCATAGAAAATTTGTGAATCAGCAAATGGAACATTTGCACCGCAAGCGATAACACGAACCCCCGCGTTAAACATGCTTTCAGCTTGTTCTTGTGTTACCAATCTTGAGGCAGCGCAAGGCAAGAAAATATCTGCCTGAATGGTCCATATTCGCTCATTAATTTCATTGAAAGAAATTAAATCGTTTGAAACAAGGGTGTTTCCCTCTCTGGTTAAAAACAACTCTCGAATTTCTTCGAAACTGAATCCGTTCTCATTGATTAACCCGCCGGTTCTATCAATGATTCCAACCACGTGTGCTCCATGCTGCGCCATGTAGAAAGCGGCTGCTGCACCAACATTTCCCCAGCCTTGAACAATTACCTTTTTACCGCGCAATGATTTTTCAGAATTCCAGATTTCATAATAGTATCTTACACTTTCTGCAACCCCGAAGCCTGTGATCATATCTGCAACTTTGTACTTTCTTTCTACATCTGGTGAAAATGCATGGTCCTCAATAATACCTATAACACCTCTTCTGAGGTTCCCTATTCTGCGTACTTTTTGCGATTCAGTAGGCATGAAGTGACCATTGAAAACGCCTTCTTGGGGATGCCAAACGCCGCAATCTTCTGTGATTGGTATGACCTCATGAATTTCGTCTACATTTAAATCCCCACCCGTGCCATAGTAATGTTTGAGTAAGGGAGTTACAGCGGCATACCATCTTTCAAGAACTTCTTTTTTTCTTGGATCAGCAGGGTCGAAATTGATTCCACTTTTAGCGCCACCAATTTGTGGTCCGCTTACAGTGAATTTAATTTCCATGGTTTTAGCCAAAGACAACACTTCATGTTTGTCGAGACCTTTTCTCATTCTTGTTCCACCCCCAGCGGCGCCGCCGCGAAGCGAGTTGATTACTACCCACCCTTCTGCCTCAGTAAAAGGATCTTTCCATTCGAAAACAACCTCTGGTCGTTTTTCTTCGTATTTATGCAATAAATCTTTCATTCATCGTTTTTCAACTTCACAAAACTAACAAACATGATGCGTTTTTCAATCAGAACTTCGGCAATCTTACTTGTCTTCATGACCTCTATGGTTTCGTGCACGACTAAGTACACCTCTGCAGCGTATGATAGTGGGGATTATGACTATGAGTATACGAATATGGAAATAAACGAGGAAAGGGTGGTTACTGCGGGCTTAATGGGAGAGAAAGACATCATAGGGCATGAAGGAAAATCAAAAATTTCGAGTTCTGAAATTTCACCCCGGTTTAATAAAGAAATGTTGGTATATAATGCAAGTGTTTCATTGACGGTTCGAAACCAAGATTCTACAATGTCGCGGATAGAAAAACTTGCTACAAAAGAGGATGGATATGTGGTGAGTAAGAGCAATTATAAAATTGTAATTCGAATTGATACGAAGCAGATGAATGGTATTTTGGAAACCATTATGAAAGAGGGGAAAGTCGATAGTAAAAACATCTCAACACGCGATGTTTCTGATGAATATGCCGATGTTCAAATTCGACTTGATAATGCTGAAAAGGCGCGCACAAGGTACTTGGAATTGCTTGCCAAGGCAGAGAATGTTGAAGCGGCGTTGAAAGTTGAAAAGGAACTGGAAAGATTGAATACAGAGATTGATCAGTTGCGAGGACAACTGAAGAAAATGGAACATGACGTTCGGTACTCCACCATTACCGTGAATGTGTATGAGAAGCCCAAACTAGGTGTGTTGGGTTATGTTTTTGTTGGAATAGGAAAAGGCGTAAAATGGCTTTTTGTTCGAGGTTAAAACTCGAAAATAATTCCAAAAGCAGGGATTAAACTGCCGTTGATATTTTCTAAAAAGATAGGAACCGCATTACTACCGTTGGTTTGTATGGGCTGACCATCAGTTGTTGAATATCCCGTATTGGCCGCATTTCGCTCAAAGGTGTAAATATCAGGGCTGTAACTTTTCGCGTTGGTAACGTTTTGAATATCCAAGAAAACGTCGAGTGTAGATTTTTTAAAATTAATTTTCTTGTCAATTCGAATATCCAATTGATTGAAAAACGGGAGTCGTTGCGAGTTGATTTGATTATAGTCGAGTACTCCGGTTCCTAAGGTTAAATAACTTAATTGTGATGCCACTAAATCATAGGGCGTGTAAGGGGCGCCACCGGCGAATCTGTATTTAACGCCCAATTCATACCCTCTTTTGAATTTTTTACCGAAGATTAATGAAAGAAGATGTCTATTGTCCCAGGCCGATGGAGCATAGACGCCATCATCACCAGTGAATTCACTTTTAAAGAATGTGTATGAAGCAGTAAGGTAATAAGAGGTTGTAAATTTCTTTTGGAAGAACAATTCAAATCCGTAAGCACGCCCTGTTCCTTTATTCTCTACGTCTTCGTTTCCAATAGCGCCGTAGGCGCTTCCTTCGTTGGCAAGTGAGATGCCATTTCGAATTGAAACAGGGTAGTTGTTGTACGATTTATAAAATCCTTCGGCGGTAACACGCACTGAGTTGGAGGGTAAATATTCTGTTCCTAGTGCAAGGTGATCACACAAGATGTAAGGACTATTTTTATTGGTGGAAATACCATCTTCTTTGTAACCTAAAATGGTATAAGACGGCAGCTTAGCGTATCTACCAGTTGCAACATTTAGATTCCATTTTGAATTGATAGCGAAAGACGCACTTGCTCTCGGACTCATGGCTTGTAGCGGATCTGTGCCATTCGTTGTGAATGAATTCATATCCGAACGCAGTCCGGCGGTTAATGAAAGTCTATCATTCCATAAAAGTCGATTCATTGATACAAATGCACCGCCTTTGATAAAATCAATTGATGTGTTGAATGCAATGGACACTGCTGGTATAGTGGCTCCGGTGTTGGGGTCTTGGTATGAAGGGGCTATTCTTGCAAAGAATGCGTTATTGTATTTGACATATTGAAATGAAGCGCCATAAACGAATTTCCAATTTCCATAGAATTGATTGATTTCATATCGAAGTTTATTTTCAATTTCTTGGCTTTCACTTTTAAACGTTCTTTTTTCTTCGTTTCCTTCTTGCGCATCTTCAAAGCGGTCCAATCGATTGTTGAACATATTTCGACTTAAACTCAAATTGGAGAATCCATTTTCTAACGTTTTTTTCCAGGTGAAACCCATGGTGTAATTCCATTGGTTAATGTTCGGGTTGGAACGAATGATATATTCTTTCGTGGGGTCTGAGTTTTTTGGAACAGCGAAATAAAACTCATCGATTGCACCAAGACCTATAGCTGTAATGGTATTTTTCTCATTGATTTTGGTGTTGACTTTGTATTGAAAATCCCAATAGTTTGGTCGAATAGGTAGGTCAATCAATTGAAAAAAGTATTGGAGATAGCTTCGTCTTGCACTTGCAAGAAAAGTAGTTTTTTTACCAATTGGACCCTCCAATGTTCCTGCAAGTTCAGTACTTGAAAGCCTCCAGTTTCCCTGCACACGAGTGGCGTTTCCATTGCGTTGTTTGAATTGCAGCACGGAAGACAAGGCATTGTCATACTTTGCATTGAAGCTACTTGAATTCAAAGTCGCTGTTTCAATAAAGCTTACGTTAATGATACCTTGTGGCCCCCCAGAGGAACCCTGCGTGCTGAAGTGATTGATTTGAGGAACCTCAATGCCGTCAAGGTAATATACGTTTTCACTCGGAGCACCACCTCGAATGATAAGATCATTTCGCTCTCCTGCTCCCGACAGTCCGCCCACTCCAGGAAGCGCTTGAATGACTTTGGAAATATCGAAATTTCCTCCTGGGTTACTTTTAATTTCTTCAGCAGACAAGCTTTGCACTGACAGAGGAGATTCCAATTCTTTTCCGTAATTGAAAGATTGAATGTTGATTACTCCCTGTTCATTTGTTGTTTCAGTAAGATCAATAGTGAATGTATTTGCATTTCCGTTGGTAATAACAACATTGAAAAGGGTTACAGAGACATATCCGATCATCTCTGTTTTGATATTGTAGGTTCCAGGAGTAATTTTTGTAATTAGAAACTCTCCTTTTTCATTCGCTATACATCCGAATTGCGAGTTCTCTAAACGAACGGTAGCTCCAAAAATGGGTTGTTGATTTTTTTTGTCGATTACAATTCCAGAAACACTTCCGTTTTGTGAAAAGGCTTGCACACCGCACAGCAGCATGAGAAATAAGACTATTTTATTCATTCAATTAAACTAACTGCGTATGAAACAAGCTAGTGGGCCATATGTTTAGCGAACCAATTATAGTTTTGGGAATACACCCGGTTTGCATTCATGCATGATGGTGTATACTTTCTCTACAATATCATCTACAGACGGTTTGCTGAAATAATCTCCATCTGTTGAATACGCAGGTAAATGTTCTTTTGATGCTAATGTCTCGGGTTGAGCGTCTAAATGTTGGAAAGCACCTTGTTTGTTCAGAATATGATCCAAAAGGTAAGCAGAAGCTCCGCCGGGTACATCTTCATCTACAATGAGTAATCGGTTGGTTTTTTTGACCGAATTCGCACAAACATGCGTGGTGTCAAAAGGCAAAAGGGTTTGTGCGTCAACAATTTCTGCATGTATTCCAAGGGCAGAAAGTTCTTCGGCAGCTTGCATGCATAAGTGCAAAGTTGAACCATAGGATACAACCGTAATGTCTGTGCCTTCCTTGATAACTTCTGCAACTCCTATTGGAACAACATATTGACCCAAATTACTTGGCATTTGCTCTTTTTTACGGTATCCATTGAGACATTCAACTACAATTGCAGGGTCATTTCCTTGTAACAGGTTGTTGTACATTCCAGCTGCTTGTGTCATGTTTCTTGGCACACAGACATGCATTCCACGAACACTGTGAATGATTGCTCCCATGGGGCTTCCACTATGCCAAATACCTTCTAAACGGTGACCACGTGTTGAAATAATGGCGGGTGCCATTTGTCCACCGGCTGTTCTATACCGTACCGTTGCTAGATCATCGCGCATAATTTGTAATGCGTAATAGATGTAATCTAAGTATTGGATTTCCGCAACAGGTCGAAGGCCGCGCATAGCAAGCCCAATGGCTTGACCAACAATAGTAGCTTCTCTAATTCCGGTGTCACTTACACGGAGCTCACCATGTTTTTCTTGAAGTCCTTCGCATGTTTGATTCACGCCACCAATTTTTCCAACGTCCTCACCAAAAATGAGTACTTCAGGTATTTCAGTTAATTTTTGATCCCAGAAGTCGCGGAGAATTATTCGACCATCTACCCATTCACTAGTTTCATTTATTTGTGGAGCAATATGAAGTGAATGATTGGCTTGACCATCCATGAGATGCGAACTGTAGGCGAAGTTCATTCTTCGTTGCGCCCCGGCGTACCAATTTTTCAATTGTGTTAATGCGGCACTTTCTTGACCACGACATGTGCGAATGGTTTTACGCACAGCATTGAAAATATCTTTTCTTATTTCCGCGCTTTGAATTTCACTCAACACACCGGTTGATGCAAGCTGATTGTGAGCTGTTCCAACTTCATTGATGAGCGCTAAAGCTTCCTTCTTATCGGTTTGAATGAGCGCTACAAACTCATCCCAAGCTTGTTTTTGTTCATTTCGAACTTGAACCTTCGCTTTGTTTCTTAACTCGTCAAGTTCATCTTGATTCGCCATTCCTTTTTCAATAATGAATTCGGAAAACTTGACAAGACAGTCTGCAGTTTCATACCAAGAAAGCAGTTTTTTCGATTTATATCGCTCATGTGACCCGCTTGTGCTATGGCCCTGGGGCTGTGTAATTTCATCGACGTGAATTAATACAGGTTGATGATATTCTCTGGTATGACGAACGGCTTTGTCAAAGGTGATCTGAAGGTTGGCGTAATCCCACCCTTTCACACGAAATATCTTAATACCTCCTTGACCAGGCTTACTTTCCATTCCGCTGAGTGAATCAGAAATACTTTCTTTTGCGGTTTGATATTTTTTTGGAACAGAAATTCCCCATCCGTTATCCCAAACACACATACACATGGGAACACCCAGAACAGCGGCGGCATTGATGGTTTCCCAGAATAATCCCTCTGAAGTGCTGGAATCGCCTATTGTGCCAAAAGCAACCTCATTTCCCTTATTTGAAAAATTGGTTTTATGATGAAGTTTTTCGTTTTGCTTGTATAACTTAGATGCTTGGGCAAGGCCCAGCAATCTTGGCATTTGTCCGCCTGTTGGAGAAATATCAGAAGAAGAATTTTTATGCTCCATGATATTTTTCCATTTTCCTTCCCCGTCTATAAAACGAGTTGAGAAATGACCCCCCATTTGTCTTCCTCCCGAAGAAGGTTCTTTATTGACATCAGTATGGGCATAGAGACCAGCAAAATATTGTTTTATTGTAAGTTCGCCAACGGCCATCATAAATGTTTGGTCGCGGTAATACCCGCTTCGCCAATCGCCATTTTTGAACTGCCTCGCCATTGCAATTTGAGCCAATTCCTTTCCATCTCCGAAAATCCCGAATTTGGCTTTTCCCGTTAAAACTTCTTTCCTTCCCAACAGTGATGCTTCTCGGCTGAGACAAGCAAGAAAATAGTCATCTAGCAATATTTTTTTTGCGGTTTCATTTACCGCTCCTTTTGAGGTAACTGACATGTTGCAAAGATACGAAATGAAAGCACTCACAAGCGGTTGTTCAAACTTCCATTTAGATGTTACTCATTTTCGAGTTAGTTCCATTTCTTTTGCAGTATGAGAACATACTTATGCGTGCTATTGATGGTATTGCTGACTGGTTTGAGCTTCGGTCAGCAGAAGGCAAGTTTAAGCAGTTTGTTTTATGAAAGAACAGACTATTTACCGGCGGGAATTACCCTTGCAGTTGGTCCTACTTTAACATATAGTACGCGGTGGAATAGAGAAGATGAACTATTCGCACCGGCTTATGTGAATGGCACCTTTTCAACGCGTCCGCGCGTGGGTTGGAATGCTTCTTTAGCGAAGTATTGGATAAATCAACGTCTCTTGTTTTTTAATCGAATAGACCTTGGTTTTCAATACAAAAGATTCAACGGGTCTGAGTTATTTGAAGGTGTAGATGCTTGGGGTGGTTCCATTTCTGAAAAACGAATATTTCACGAAAACAGAGCGGGGTTATATCTTTCAGGTTCGAATATAATGGGCTTTAAAAAATACAATTGGTTGCAAACAAAATTGGGAGCTGGAATTGATTATGCCTACAAGCGATCAACAGAGGGAGAATTTTATAATTTGCCTCGAAATTATTCAGAGCCTTGGAGAGCGGGTGTTTTTGTGGGTGTAGGAGTTGGAAGACAAATCAGCGATGGTCTTTTTGCCACAGTTGAAATGGATGCACCTCTGTTTCAGTTTTATCCAGGAGTTTTTGTAGATCAGCGCATGCATTATTTCCATTCGCATTATTATCCCATTCAATTGAAGGTTTCGATGATGTGGGCAAAGCACAAGCCGAAAAGAACCTGCGATGATGTGAACAAAGGGCCTGAAAATGTGTCTATAGAAGACGCTGGGAAACATCAAGGAAATGATTTGTTTGGTCCAGACATGAGAAAATCAAAGAAGAAGAAAAAGAAAAAGAAATAAGCTGGTTGAACTACTTACATTTGTAGCGTGTCGGTGTTAAAGGAAATACAAGAGCCCGTTAAGGGTGAAATGGCGCAATTTGAGCGGTATTTCCAAGAGCAAATGCGAAGTGAGCATCGGCTTTTGGATAAGTTAACGCAGTACATTATAAAGCGAAAAGGAAAGCAAATGAGACCTTTGTTTGTTTTTCTTTCGGCCAAGGTTTTCTCAAAACCGGAAGAGCCAACATACGTGGCAGCCACCATGATTGAGCTACTGCACACCGCAACATTGGTGCATGATGATGTTGTAGACGACTCTCAAATGCGCCGAGGGTTTTTCAGTATCAATGCTCTTTGGAAAAATAAAATTGCCGTTTTAGTTGGCGATTATTTGTTGTCTCAAGGACTTTCACTTAGCGTAAAGACGAATCAGTTCAAACTGCTAGGAATTATGAGTAAGACGGTGAAGGAAATGAGTGAAGGTGAATTGCTTCAACAAGAAAAATCGAGAAAATTAGATATTACAGAATCTGTTTACTACGAAATTATTCGTCAGAAAACAGCCTCTTTGATAGCCGCGTGTTGCGAAAGCGGAGCATTGAGCGCCAACGCTTCTGATACTGATGTTCAGAAAATGGCTCGATTTGGTGAGTTGGTTGGAATGGCATTTCAAATTAAAGATGACTTGTTTGATTTTGGCGTTACTTCTGAAATTGGCAAGCCGGTAGGTATAGATATTCAAGAACGTAAAATGACACTGCCTTTGATACACACCTTATTGAAAGTTGATGCATCGGAACGAAGGGAGCTTTTGAGAATTGTGCGAAAATTCAATACAAACAGAGAGAAAGTGCAATACTTAATGGGAAGAGTTGAGGCGCATGGCGGAATCGCATACGCTTGGAAAAAAATGATTGCATTTCGTGATGAAGCCATTGAAATTCTTGAGTCTTTTCCAGAAACACAGGCGAGAAATTCACTTCAACTTCTTGTAAACTACACAATAGAAAGAAATAAATAACATGAGGAATTTACTTCTATTTTTTATTGCCTTACTACTCTTCACATCATGTGATGAGTTAGATAGCGCCACTCCGAAAGAAATTAAAACAATTAACGGATACAAGATTGTAGGTTATTATGAAATTGATGGAACAGATTCAATTAAAGTGGGCGAACGCACCTTTTATCCCAACAGTGAGAAAGTATATTTAGAATTTAGAATTAAAGATGGAAAGAGACACGGTGAATGCTTGTCTTTTTTTCAAAACGGGACCAGACAGAGCTTGAATACGTATAAAGAGGGAGTGCTAAATGGTGACTACCGTGTATGGCATGAAAACGGTGAATTGCAAATTGAAGGTCAGTATGAGAACAATAAAGAGGTGGGTGAATGGGTTTTTTATGATAAAGACGGAAACGTCAAGAAAACCCAAAAATTCAATTGAGTGTTGCGTATCTATTTTATTTTTCTTCTATTCTTTTGTCAGTCGGTAATTGCTCAAGTTACAGAAAAGTATATTGCTCAATATGCACCAATAGCCAAGGAGCAAATGAAGAAGTACGGTGTGCCTGCAAGTATTACGTTGGCGCAAGGTATTTTGGAAAGTGGAAATGGGAATAGTGAATTGGCGAAGGAAGCAAACAATCATTTTGGGATTAAATGTCACAACACCTGGGAGGGTGAACGCGTATATTTTGATGATGATGAAAAAAACGAGTGTTTTCGGAAATATCCCAATGTGAGTGATAGCTTCGAAGATCACAGCTTATTTTTAAAAAAACCCAGGTATGAAGCGCTCTTCGAATTGAAAATAACGGACTACAAAGGTTGGGCAGAAGGATTGAAAAAATGTGGATATGCAACAAATCCTACCTATGCTACACAGCTCATTCAACTCATTGAGAGATATGGTTTGGATCAGTATGATTTGGGAACTTCGGGGCAGCAGGCTTCGCTGAATTATTTCATTAGTGAGAATAGAATTAAATATGTTAAGGCATTGAAAGGTGAGAGTGTTGAAGAATTGACTAAAAGAACTCAGATTGGAAAAAAACGCCTTGCAAAGTATAATGATTGGCCAGAATTAATGGTTTTGAAAGAAGGTGAAATCATTTATCTTCAACCGAAGAGAAATAAGGCAAGTATTGCAAGCTATAAAGTGAAAAAAGGAGACACCCTTCGATCTATATCACAACAATACGGTATTAAAATGAAGCGCATTTGTAAATTGAATGGACTTGCCAATGAAGCTACGCTAAAGGAAGGTCAAGTTTTAGTGCTTCGCTAATTTTTCTGTATACAACATGAAATTCAATTTGAAGTGTTGAGGTAGAGCTTGCCAATAGGAGCCCATCTTCCAGGGTGCATGGGACGTGTATTTGGATACAAGCCAATTGCGTGTATTCCACATGCGGCCGCAATGTGCAGTGGTCCAGTACTAGCGGCAACTATACAATCGCACGCGGCAATGAATGCAATTAATTCTGCGAGGCTGAGTTTGCCTGTTAAATCGGTGATGTTTTGGTTAGGGGTGAACGAAGATTGAATAACGCTTCCTTCTTGCTCGGTACCTGTTAAATAAACATGGCAGTTATTCTGCTCTAGTACTTGTGATAAAAGTGAAAATTCTTCAAATGACCAGTTCTTAGCACTTCCTTTGCTTAACATATGAAAGATTACCGAACGTTTGTTCGGTACTAGAGGTATTGGATTTTGAACTTGCGGTTCGAGCTTTTGAAGATTTGTTATTTCTTCCAAAGAAGGAATATTCAGCACACCAAAAAGCTTTAATAAGTGAAAATTCAATTGCGACTCATGGAGATCACTTTTTTTTCTGGTGAACCAAATGCGTTTATTAGCATAAATCCATGAATGCTTTCTTCTCGCAGTAGCAATGCGATTGGGTATTCCTTTGGATTTGACCCATTGCATAACTTGTGGATCTGGAAATGCAAATACTACGGCATCAGCTTCGAGTTGCTCATCATCTTTGAAATCGAAATTTACGAATTCATCAATAAACGGACATGCCTCTGCAATGGCTTTCGTGTAGCTTCTGCCAATGAAAATAACTTGAGTATTCGGTGCGTGTTTTTTAATAAAACCACACAGCGGAAGAGTGACTAAAACGTCTCCAATACTATCTGTTCTTGCAATTGCAATCCTATTTGGAAACCCTATGCTCATGTAACTTTTTGTATTTTAAGTGTGTGGCGAAAGCTGAAATTCGAGCAACAGTGAATCCAGATTTTCCATCGAGAAACCCAAGTCTAAAAAAATAGTCTGTACAAAATTTAACCATTGGGCTAAATATGCGTTTGTACAATGGAGATTTTTTTCCTTGATTGAAAAGGTCTAAGGCTTGAATAGAAGTGAATTTATCAGCTTGAGCATAATGCTGTTCAACGGTATAATAAGAGTAATGAAGACAGTGCCCATTTAAGACACAAATGTTTTCTTTATTTAGGTTAGACAGGTTTTCATGAATGGTGCCTTCCCATTGGCTCAACTTTTTATTGAACAATCTAATTTTAATGTCGGGATACCAGCCTCCGTGTCGAATGAAATTTCCGCAGTAATTGGTCATTCGCTTGAAAGCGGCTGGTTGCGGTGTATTTTTTTTCCAATTTAATATAGCCTCAATTAGCTCCGCGTCCAAGACCTCGTCTGCATCTATGCTGAGAATCCAGTCGTGTTGAGCCATGGCATTGCCATCATTTTTTTGTTGTGAATACCCTTCCCAACTTTGTTGAAACACTGATGCTCCGCAGTCTTTGGCAACTTGAACGGTGTTATCTGTAGAGAATGAGTCCACCACAACAATGTCATCTGTCACCTGACTTACTGCACGAAGACATTTTTCAAGATGGTGTCCTTCATTGAAGGTTATGATTACTGCTGAAAGAGAAGTACTCATTTGATTTCATTTGAATTCCACATGAAGAAGTGTGGGTTGTTCATGAAAGGTTTGATGTCTTTAACCGCTATTAAAACACCAAGATCTACAAGCCATAAAATTCCGCCACCACCTGCGGTTGCAGAATAGAGCACAGGCACTTTTACATCGGTTCCTAAATACATGCGGTGAACGCCTAAATATCCGAGTGTGGCGTTAAGGGTAATTGCAACCGCTTTTTGATTTTTAAACGATTTTAGGAGTTGAATTGATTTTCTATTGTGGAATTTTTCGCTATTTATCACCTGTGATTGTACTTGCCCAAAGGAATTGAGGGAAAACAATACGAGGTAAATAAATATAGAAATTCGCATTAGCCTAGTGTTCGAATTAATTCTTCAACTTTGTTTACCATTTTCAAAGAGCCAATAAATAGCGGTGATCTTTGATGTAAGTCCGTTGGTTTAATTTCCATGATTCTTCCATTACCATGACTGGCTTTTCCACCTGCCTGTTCAACAATGAAGGCAAGTGGATTGCATTCATATTGGATACGCAATTTTCCTTCAGGAGATTTTGAACTGCCGGGATACATGTAGATTCCGCCTTTAATGAGATTGCGATGAAAATCTGCTACTAAGGAACCAATATATCTGGCACTGTAAGGACGATTTGTTTTTTTGTCGGACGCTTTACACCATGAGACATAGGCTTGAACGCCCGGGCTGCATGCATTGATATGCCCTTCGTTCACACTGAAAATTGAACCATCCTCGGGAATTCTCATGTTCGGATGAGAAAGAAAGAATTCACCAATACTCGGTTGTAAAGTAAATCCATTTACACCGCGCCCTGTAGTATAAACCAACATGGTACTGCTTCCGTATATGATGTATCCAGCAGCCACTTGCTCATCACCCGTTTGAAGAAAGTCATTGACTGTGGCCATGTCTCCAATGCTTGATTTGCGTCTGAAGATGGAAAAGATGGTACCAATACTTACGTTCACGTCAATGTTGGATGAACCATCTAGTGGATCGAACAAAATGACATACTTTGCTTTTTTGCAATGCTCATGATCAAAGGCGAAATACTTTTCATTTTCTTCTGATCCTGCACCAGCAACTTGACCGCCCCATTGCATGGCGTTGAGAAGGGTGTCGTCTGCAAAAACATCAAGTTTCATTTGGGTTTCGCCTTGGACATTCGTTTTCCCTGCGGCGCCTAAAATGTCTTGAAGGCCGGCTTTATTCACTTTGTGATTGATGATTTTACCAGCAATTCCAATATCTGATAGTAATCTACTTAAATCTCCTGAAGCGTAAGGGAAGTCTGATTGACGTTCCATGATGAATTCGCTGAGTGTTACAAGTGCGGCCATGATGCGAATTTACGCTTGATTGGTTAAGTGAGGAAATAAGAGATGGGTAAGTTCAATGAATTCAGGAACCCCAAGTTGTTCAGGTCGTTTTTGAAAAATTGGAAGGTTTGTGTCGAGTTGGGTTCCACAAAGCGATTTAACACTGTTTCTCAGGGTTTTTCTACGTTGATTAAAAGCCAACTTAACAACTTGTTTAAACTCCTTTTCACCCGATACTAACAGAGGTATTTTTTTTCTTGTCATGCGAATAACGCCACTTTTTACTTTCGGTGGTGGATTGAAAACGTGTTCGTCTACCGTGAATAAATATTCAATGTCATAATACACCTGAAGAAGCACAGACAAGATTCCGTAATCTTTATTTCCGGGTCCCGAGGCTACGCGCATTGCAACTTCCTTTTGAAACATGCCAACAAGTTCTGGAACGCAAGTGTGATATTCCAGAACGGCGAATAGAATCTGTGAAGAAATGTTGTAAGGAAAATTTCCGACAACAGCAAAATGATCACCGAACGTTTCTTTTAAATTCATTCTTAGAAAATCGGAAGAATGAGTTTTTCCTTGAAGTTGGGGGTAATGTAATTTTAAATAGGCGACTGATTCCTCATCGATTTCTACGACTTCAATATTTTCAGTTCGCTGCAATAAAAATTGAGTAAGTGCACCAGTTCCAGGACCAACCTCTATAATTTTTGAATAATTTTCATGCTTGGTTAGGGCGTTGGATATATCCTCGCAGATTGAGAGATCCAGCAAAAAATGCTGCCCCAAATGTTTTTTTGGCCTTACGTTCACACCACAAATCAACCACCATTTTTTTGAAAGTCCTACATGTTTTGATAAACATAGTTTCGTTAAAAACAAAGGCATGAGGCCCAAGAGTGCTTTGTTTTAATACTTAGTTTCGGGGTATGGTAAGTTATTTAGACATATTGTTGGTACTTATGTTAGCCTGGGCCATTTGGCGAGGTTGGTCAAATGGTTTTGTTGCCGAGTTATTTTCTTTTTTGGCTTTTTTTGTTGGCGTATATGCGTCTGTGTATTTATCAGAGCCTGTTGGAAAACTTATGGGGGCTACTGATGAAAGCGTTGGCACTCGCGTAGCTGTTTTTTTAGTCATTTTCCTTATTGTGGTTGTTGGCATGTATTTTTTAGGAAAATTGATTACTTCAAAAATCAAAGGGGGTACAGAAAAATGGAATAAAGCCTTGGGCTCTCTCTTTTCACTAGGAAAATACATGTTGGGAATGGGCTCTCTTTTCGTTATGCTGCATGCGTTGGATTCAAAATTTCATCTGCTTCCAGAATCGCAAAAGGAGGCGTCGTACGTATATGAGCCCTTGAATTCATTTTCAAGAACGCTTTTCCCTGAAATAAAAGAGTTTGAGTCGAAGTTGCCTTCAGACACCACCGTCAAAGACATAAAAGAGGTCAATGAGAAGGTCAATAAGAAATAGGTTGTGGCTATTGTTTGTGCCTCTTATAACTTCCTGTGTGGTGACCGTTCCTTGTTCATTTCAACCGACATCAAGGAACATAGAGTCATGGCAACTTCCTTCAGATGAAGAAACAGAACAACTTGAAAGTAATACTATTTTGGTCGATCTAAGTACAATCAACAGCACGTTTAAAATCGATATTCGGTACGCCACAGAGAACAATTTTACGGGTAGAATCCTTTATAGCGAAGCGAAAGCCTATTTACAGAAAGATGCTGCTGGAGCACTGAATGAGGCGCAAGAAATGTTCAGTGATTTGGGGTTGGGGTTGATTATTTACGATGCGTATAGGCCACTGTCTGTTCAGAAAGAAATGTGGGCAATAAAACCAGATAAACGTTATGTTGCAGATCCGAAACATGGTTCAAATCACAATAGGGGTATGGCTGTAGATGTGGGGCTTTATGATCTTGAGACTGGAGCTTATTCGGAGATGCCTACCGAGTTTGATGCATTTAATCGCAAGGCATGGGCAAATGCAACTGTTGGTGTGAGTGAGATGGGCAGGTACAATAGATCTATTTTAAAACAGATAATGAAGCGTTGTGGTTTTAAAATGAATACAAGCGAATGGTGGCATTTTGATTTTAAGGATTGTCATCAATATCCCGTTTTGGATATTCCCTTTCATGAAATTAAATCAGAATAATTTTGCTTAACATACCAGGGTTTGGGATACATGTTGTTGCATCTGTTTCCAACGCTTTTTACCCAGCCCAGTGGTTGATTCTGAAATGTAACGAGGTGATATCCTCTATTGGAGACTGCAGCTAACGCCTCTCCCCTCAAGTAGGTCTGAGCCTGATCATAAGATACTTCGATTTGGGGCACTTGTTCCTGGAACAATTGAGTGTTCGCCAAGGATTGGTGAGGAACAAAGCTGTCTCTAACAAATTCGCCCAGTTGCACACCTAAATTGGCATTGGGGTAGTTGTTTTCGAAGAGCGGGAAAAATGGATGGTGGTAAGGAAAAGTAAATACCCTTCCATTGGCATCTACCCGTGTTTCAATTTCTGGGCGAATGAAATGGGGCAATTCTATGCTTTGACTCTTTGTTGGTCTTGATAAATTCGATTTTCGAGATTTGAACCTGGTCTCAATAACATCATCATCAGCGCCCTTTTTAAACAGCGAACAAAAGAATCCTTCTCCCGGAGTTAGGTGTGGAAGCATTTGATACCCAATGCCATGTTTTGTCTGCGTTTCATGAATACTCCATGCTGTTTCAATTGGAACAGCTATGTTTTCTAATCGAAACTCTTCACATAGCCAATCAACAATTTCTTCATTTTCTGCTTGGGCATAGGTACAGGTTGAATAAATTAAAAATCCTCCAGGCCTCAACATGCGGTAAGCTTCTTTCAATATATCTTTTTGTCGCACGGAGCAACCCTGTGCCAAGTGTTCGGTCCATTCATTTCTATACGAAGGCTGTCTTCTAAACAATCCTTCGCCACTGCAAGGTGCATCAACTAGAATTAAATCAAAGTTGTTTTGAAAAGGTATTTTTTCAGGGCTACTGCCAATGGTTAAGTGATTGAATGCTCCCCATTTACTAATGTTTTCCCGAAGTATGGAAAGCCTACCTGGTATAATTTCATTTGATAAACAGAAGCTTTCAGGATGAAGACTGCTGTTCATGAGAAGTGATTTTCCACCAGGAGCGGCACACAGATCAAGAGCGGTTATGGGCTTATCTTTTCCAATTGCATATTCGATTAAAGCATGAATGAACATGGAGTTTGCTTCTTGAGCATAATATGCACCCGCATGGTAATGTGGATCTGCTGTAAAATTTGGTCTTTCATCTAGAATTTTACCGGACGGGTTCCATATTACAGAATGACCATTCGGTTGATTTTTTTTCTTAGGATTAATTAAAATTGCGGTTTTAGGAATTTCGTTTAGTGCGGAAATGAATTTTTCAAAATCATTTGGAAATTGCAATTTAATTTTTTCGACAAAAGCGGCAGGTAGTTTTTCCATTATTCTTCTTCTTCATATTGACCTTTTTCTTGCAACCACTTGGGTAATTGATTTCCTTTACCAGCGCGCTCTACACGTTTCTTCTCTTCATCGGTCATTTTAGATTCGTTTTTTAGCAGTGGAAGTACATTGGTCTGTATTTTTTCTATTTTATCTCCGGCTCGGCTTTGAACGTTGTTTGTTTCACCCTCCTCTTTTCCTGAAATTTTGCTTTCTCGTTTCGGAATATTGGGAAGATTCAGTCGATTGCGAAATTTTTCTTTCAGTTTCGCCTTCTTTTCATTGCGCTGTTCTATGCGATCTTCGCGAAGGGCATCTTTGTCTAAACCAAATTCTAAATTCTCCCAAGGGCCTTTCATGAAAATATAAATTTGTCTTCCGCTCGTTCCATCATTACTTAAAAGCACATCTTTCAAATTAAACCCAAATTTATAATCGAGATAGTTTGAAAAAGTATGTGAGCCTTCAAGAGTAATGTCTAAGGCATTTGATTCAATATTCATGAGAGGAATATCTATGCGTTCATTTTCAATGTGAATAGTATTTTCAAGCGTTTCGAACCGCACATGTTCTAGTTTTTCAGAAAATTCATTTTCATTTACGAATGGCGCTATCCATTTGTTTGATCGAATGTAGTCTGTGATATATTGTAAACTTTGAACTTGAATCAACTCTCCGTTTTCAATTTGAACATCAATATCTGAAACAATGCTGGAAGGAACAGGATTGAATGAGGCATCAAAGACCCCTTGAAATTCAATTGTTGCATGGGTTTTTCCTTTAATATTTGCATCAGTCAGTGAGTTTTGTTCGAAATTATTGAACAGACGAAATACGTTGTCAATTGCAATATCTTCAAGTCTTGCTGTTGCTTCTATCTCGGTGTATCCATTTTCTTTAGGTGAAAGCAGAACATCTGTTTGCATTTCTCCCCCTGCAATATCCATACGCAGAGGTGAAAGACTGAATGTGCCTTGGTAGGCTTCAATGATTCCTTGAACTCTTTTTGCGTTGAAAGTTTGGTATGAAAAGGCATCTACATTGGTTTGTAATACAAGTCGAATGTTATTTGGCATTCCAATTCCTGACGCATCCTCTTGAGAATCTATCCAGTTTTCTAATTTGAATTCAGGTATGGAAACACGGGTATTCACCAGTAAGTCTTCATTTGAAGTTGTTAAATAAGGAATAAGATTTTGGAGTTCTCCGGTAATGGAAATTTGCGTGTTATTCAGATTGAAATTGAAAGATTCTACTTTGGCTTTTTGCTCCAAAAGTGAGAGAGTTCCGTTGATGTTTTTAAGGTGTTGCGATGTTCCATACCATTGAAATTCGGCATTTGAAATTTGTGCCTCACCAGCCATTTCTACACCAGACCAAATGAACGAACTATCAGCAGAACTAAATTCAACTTTCCCATCTACCCTTGCTTTCAAATTTAATCCGCCAATGCATGTGGTAAGGGAATCCCAAGCAAGGAAATTTTTCAAATCATTGAGATCAGAATTGGCCTGAAGATTCAGATGAACCTCTGGGTTTTGATTGGGATATATAGATCCATGAATGTTTATATTTCCATTACCTAGCTGCGCTTGAAGTGTTTTTATTTCAATACTATCTGTTCCGCTGTTGAGGGTGTATATTCCAGAGAACTGAATATTATCGAGTTGTACACCGGTATTAATTTCCTTCAGTGACCCGTCTTTAATATCAATGTGAGTAAGAACATTTATTTTCTCAAGAGGGCCTTGAATAGATAAATCGAAAACGGCTGTT
Organism: Bacteroidota bacterium; assembly: GCA_016868835.1. Classification (GTDB taxonomy): domain Bacteria; phylum Bacteroidota; class Bacteroidia; order Flavobacteriales_D; family Sanyastnellaceae; genus CAIZGX01. Next base: position 28,812 of record VGFR01000009.1, read on the forward strand.
CCCTCAGGCTCATAGGGTGAAAATTGTGCGTTGATTTCTTCAGGAAGAAGAGATATAATTTCATTAAACGTGAGTTCTGTTTTTTCAACCTTACACATTACTTTGGGATGCATTCCAAATTCGAAGGCCCCTTCGAAAAGCAAGGGTATATTTTCGATGGAAACACTGGTTTTATTTAATTCAATTCGAGATTTTTCGGTGTCGAGATGAATGATAGAATTGAAAATAAAATCTTTGTTTTTAAGAAATGACTTGTTGTTTAGAGAGAGTATTTTCGATCTCAGGCTACCTTCAATTTCGACGTCAAAAACAGATGATGTAAATGCGCCACTCGCCTCAATGTCGGCAATGTTTAAGTGAATGTGCTGGTTGCTCGAATCATTTTTATAGATGAATTGAATTTCTTCGGTCAGAATATTTTCTATTGCAATTTCATATTTTTCGCTAGAAGCATCTTGCGTAGAATCGGGTATCCACACATTCCAATTTTCTTCACCCTGTTTATTTACTTTTAAGTTGCAGAAACCTTTTTCTATTCCTAATTCATCGAATTGATAATTACCAGAGAAGAGGTCGATGACATCGAAGGAAAGAAACATTTTTTCAGCCTTTATGAGTGTGTCGTGCTGATCCGAGTTTTCTTCAATGTATATGTTATTGAATTGAATTGAGGCGGAGGGAAAATTGGTCCATAACGTTAATTCGGCGCTTTCAACTGAAGTTTTGGTTTTTATATTTTTTGAGAAATAGGCTAAAGCATAGTTAACGATTTCATTTTCGAAAACGGTTAACAATAGAAGAATGGTTAGAAAGAAAAGTATGAATAAAGTTGAAATAGAAATGATTATTCTCTTGAGCCACTTGGGAAGTTTCTTCTTGCTGGGATTGGCCGGCAAGGTGAATTCCGTATTATTTTCAAGATCATTTCCCATGTATCGAATTTAAAGACGGCCTGATGTACATTTGACTGGGTTTTTTGAAAAAACTGACAACCTTTTGTTTGAATATTTGTTAAACAAGACATATGAAAAGAATATTGTATTTCGTTGCCTTCATTTTTGTTAATACCACCTTGGGTCAACAAATAGGCGAGCACAAGCCAGGATTTGTTTTAGGTGAATTGCCTTATGCACTAGACGCCTTAGAGCCGGCCATTGATAAAGAAACAATGAACATTCATTACAACAAACATCACTTGGCATATTTGAATAATTTGAATGCAGCCCTCCTTGAAGATCTATATGTTAAAGAGTATGGTGATTTACCTTTGGAAGGCATATTGTTGCGAGTAGGAGAAGACCATGGTGTTATCCGAAACAACGCTGGGGGGCATTACAATCACCAGTTATTTTGGAATTGTTTAACACCAATCAAAGAAAAGCGTGTGCCCTCGGGGCTGTTACTTCAAGCAATTCAGCGCGATTTCGGTTCTTTTGATAAATTAAAAGAGCTACTTCTTTTAGAATCGAAAAATAGATTCGGAAGCGGTTGGGTCTGGCTTTGTAAAGATTTGAATGGCGTTTTGTTTGTCATGAGTACGCCCAACCAAGACAACCCATTAATGGCTAGAATTAGCAATCGGGTTGGAATTCCAATTTTAGGTATTGACGTTTGGGAACATGCATATTATCTAAAATATCAGAACAAACGTGTTGATTATGTCAAGTCGGTTCTAGAGATTGTGAATTGGAGCTATGTAAGCGAGCAATATGAGAAGGAATTTGAAATTGGCAAGTAAATGATTGAAAATAAAATCACAGCTAATTCAAAACTGATAACTCTGAATTTATCCGAGCTTATAAGGGAATCTGATTTTCTGGAATTGGATATTGCGCCCTGGTTGTGGCAGGGTTTAGTTTTGAAAGAAACCGAATACAGGGAGGCTTTAAATGGAGTGAATTGGAGCGATTTTAATGCCAAACACGTTTTGATTCGATGCAGTGTAGACGCCATTATTCCTACTTGGGCATATATGTTGCCGAGTTCGAAATTATCCGGAATTGCAAAATCTGTGACCTATACCACACAAGATAAGGTAGATGAAAACAAGGCGCTAATTGTTATTCACGATTTAGAATTATCGCATTTTGAAAATAAAAACGTGGTTGTGAAAGGGTGTTCTGATTTGAATTTAACACCGCATGTTTATGTGCAGCTCCAGTTGAAATTGCAGTCGGTAGTGAATCGAATTATGTTCGGTGAACCGTGTTCTACAGTTCCTATTTTTAAAAGGTAGATTAGAATCGCAAAGCCATTCCCAATTGAAATAAATCTCTTTTTGTAGAGGTGTTTCCTATGTTGTAGCTGATGGCGTTATTTTGATCTAAATGAACACTTTCTGGAATGACATACTCTGACTTTCCACCATCAATTTTTTCATAACGAAGATCAAAGAATAAATTATGAGCCTTTCCCATTTTTATTCGCACACCGATGCCATAGGCATAAAGAAATGAACCACCTTGTTGAATGAGTTTCGCATCTTCAACAGATGAAAATCCTCCACTGTTTTGAATGGTAATGTCTGTTTTGGTTTGAAAATTCTCAAAGCCCCCAAGTAAATCGAAATACGGTTGAATGGCACCGTTAAAAGGTCTAAATCTGAACTGTGCTAAGTAACGGTAATTATTATTTCGGGCTCGGTATGTTCCGGGATTTCGAACGGTATCGCCCGGATTTACAATAGGAGCCACCACTTCAATATCTTGATCAAAAGTACCCATGTTGTTCCAAGCGAAGGCCACACCGTATTCAAACGGAGATGCTTTTTTAATTGGAATAGAGATGTTAACAGAGATACCCAAGGGATTTCCTGAATAGGTTGCCGCGAAATCTTCTAGAGGCCTAACGGCCTGAGCTCCGATGGAGATTGAAGTGGTTCTGGGTAGTTTCTTTTTAATTTCCCTTTTTTTTATAGGTTCATTGTTTTGGGCAATCGAACTGTAAAAAGCCAAAAGAAGCATGAGCGTTGCGAAAGAAGACTTCATAACTTGTATTTTTTTTGTGAAGACAATTCGTGTGCCGAAATGAAATATCATAAGCAAAGTTATAAATTCGCTTGGTGAGATTGAAAAAGATTTACATATTAGGAGAATCAGGACAGCTGGCATCTTGCTTTGCTTCGGTGAAAAGAGAATTTCCAAATTTGGATTTGCAATTTTTTGGACGTGATCAAATAGATTTCGAGAGACCCCTTGACCCGCAATTCAATTGGAACTTGCCCCCCGATTGGATTATCAATACAGCAGCTTATACTGCTGTAGATCTCGCAGAAACAGAGCATGAATTGAATTGGCGAGTGAACGCAGAAGCCTTATTGGAACTTTCCAATTGGTGTGAAAAACACAATACACCTCTTATTCATTTTTCTACAGATTATGTTTTTGATGGTGAAAATCAAGTTCCGGGAGGATATACAGAAGTTAGTGCCGTAAATCCGCAGTGTGAATATGGGCGTGCAAAACTTCAAGGAGAAATGCATGCGTCTCGGTATGCCAAAGCATTGATATTTAGAATTGCCTGGCTGTATTCACAATTTGGAAAGAATTTTTACTCTACCATTTCAACCAAAATAAAAGCCGGAGAAAATCTTTGCGTAGTAAACGATCAGTTGGGTTGTCCAACAAGTGGAATGGCTCTGGCGTATGACATTTTAGATTTTATTAGGCAGACCGAAGTAGACGATGTTGAATTTGGTTTGTATCATTATAGCCACGAGGGTAAAATAAGTTGGTATGACTTTGCGGTGGCCATTCAAGAGGAATTGAAATGTGAAGTTGAGATTGAATCAATTTCTTCCGATCAATTGAAAATGGCAGCGAAGCGACCTAAATTTTCAGCCCTTAATTCGAATTTAGCAGAACAAATTTTTCAATTCCCGAATCGTGAATGGCGCAGGGAATTGCAAGATATAATTAGAGAATAAACATGACAGCATTAGCATTGGCTCAGAAAAAGGCAGAGCATTGGAGAACCTTTGATTTGGATATAGATACCCGAAACGAAATTGATCGACTGGAAAAAGAAGATGAAAAGCAATTCATTGATTCATTTTATTCTGATTTAGAATTTGGAACGGGCGGCTTAAGGGGAGTCATGGGAGTGGGAAGCATGCGCATGAACAGGTATACAGTTGGAATGGCTACCCAAGGCTTAGCGAATTATATCAATAGAAGCACAGATCAAGGTTCAGTGGCTATTGCCTATGATTCAAGAAACCTATCTTCTTTTTTTGCTTCAATTGCGGCTGATGTGCTGAGCGCGAATGGAATTCGTGTGTTTTTGTTCAATGAACTTCGACCTACACCTTTGTTATCCTTTGCCGTTCGTGAATTGGGATGTACTTCCGGAATTGTTATTACCGCGTCTCATAATCCGAAAGAATACAACGGTTATAAAGTTTATTGGAATGATGGTGGTCAAATTTTACCACCGCATGATGCTGGAATAATACAAGAGGTGCGCGGCGTTGCGCATTGGAATGAGGTTAAAAAAGATCGAAACGAAACTCTTGTTGAGGTTGTTCCTTCTCATGTTGAGGAGAAATATTTAAGACTGGTGAGTGAATTGAATTTAAGTTCCAGTGAAGTTCAGCAGGTTTCTGATTTGGGAATAGTTTATACATCTATTCATGGATCTGGAATAACATTGGTGCCGAAGACGCTTGCTGCCTATGGATTTAAGAATGTAAAGCTTGTGCAAGAGCAGTCCATTCCAGATGGAAATTTTCCTACGGTAGAATCTCCAAACCCAGAAGAGAGAAGTGCCATGAAAATGGCATTGGATCTGGCTTCGAAAGAGGATGCTTCATTGGTTTTAGGAACGGATCCCGATACGGATCGAGTTGGAATTGGGGTTCGAAATAATAAAAACGAACTTGTATTATTGAATGGAAATCAAGCAGGCAGTTTATTGGTTTATT
>VGFR01000010.1 GCA_016868835.1 Bacteroidota bacterium
AACATATGTCCTTCATGGCATTGTTATCAATATTCACTTCGGCAACAAGCACATTTAAGTCTCCACGTAATTCAAATTGCTGCATGAGTTCTTTCTTCACTTGCATGGCCTGCATGTGCTTCAACTGATCCAATTCCTTTTCAGTATGTGCAAGTCTATGCAACAAATCTTCAATGGCTTTGGTAATGTTCTTGTTTTTAAGCAGAACACGGGCTTGCTCCAATTCTGCCTTTTCCATTGCCATCTTGTGCTCAACTGCATCGGCAGTAATGGCTTCAATTCTGCGAATACCTGCGGCAACGGCGGCTTCGGAAGAAATTTGAAAAGCGCGAATATCACTTGTTTTTTGAACGTGCGTTCCACCGCATAACTCCACACTACTTCCAAATTGAATAACCCGAACAGTAGATCCGTATTTTTCTCCAAACAGCATCATAGCACCTTGCGCCTTGGCCTCGTCCATGGTTGCATTTCTATTTTCCACCAATGGCAAAGCTGCACGAATGCGTGTATTTACAAGTTGCTCCACTTGTTTCAATTCTTCATCTGTAACCTTTGCGAAATGAGAAAAGTCGAAACGTAAATACTCTGAATTAACCAAAGAACCCTTTTGTTCCACATGTGTACCTAGTACTTCGCGCAGCGCCTCATGCAACAAATGCGTAACGCTGTGATTGCACTGTGAGCGTTCACGCTTCTCGCGATCTACAACGGCGGTGAATGTTGCGCTCACATTCTCGGGCAGTTGTTCAACGAAATGAACGCTGAGGTTGTTTTCTTTCTTCGTATCAATAACCACTACACTTTCGTTGATGGTTTTTAAGACTCCGGTGTCTCCCACTTGTCCGCCACCTTCGGCATAGAAAGGCGTGTTGCTCAGTACCAATTGAAAACTCTCTTTTCCCTTCGCCTTAATTTTTCTGTATTTCAGAATTTTCGTTTCACATTCCAGTGAATCGTATCCAACAAATGAAGATTCTCCGGCTTCCAATTCAACCCAATCATCTGTCTCTAATTTCGTTGCATTTCTGCTTCTCTCTTTTTGTTTTTCCAACTCTTCTTCAAAGCCTTTTGAGTCAACACCAACTCCTTTTTCTGAAGCAATTAAAGATGTTAAATCGAAAGGAAATCCAAACGTATCATACAATTCGAAAACAGCCTTTCCATCTAAAACTGAAACTCCCTTGCTCAGATGCTCATCTAACAATTGAATGCCTTTATCTAAGGTTCGCAGGAAGCTCTCTTCTTCTTCCCGAATTACCCGCTTCACCAAATCTTTGTTCGACACTATTTCTGGAAAAAATGCGCCCATTTCCTGAACCAATACATCAACCAATTCAAAAATAAATGCTTCTTTACGATTCAAGAAACTGTATCCGTAACGAATGGCTCTGCGCAAGATTCGGCGAATGACATACCCAGCTCCACTGCTTGCTGGTAACTGTCCGTCTGCAATGGTGAAAGCAACAGCGCGCACGTGATCAGCAATAACACGAATAGCAACGTCTTGTTTCGAGTCACTGCGTGTATATGCCACACCCGAAATAGTTGAGATTTGTTCAATGATTGGCGTGAAAACATCTGTGTCGTAGTTAGATGTTTTTCCTTGCAAAGCCACACAGAGTCTTTCAAAACCCATTCCGGTATCAACATGTTTATTTGGTAAAGGTTCCAAATCGCCATTTGCTTTTCTGTTGAACTGCATGAATACGTTGTTCCAGATTTCAATCACTTGCGGATGACTCTCGTTCACCAAGGTTTTTCCATCAACAGCCTCACGTTCAGCATCTGTTCTTAAATCGAAATGAATTTCACTGCATGGTCCACATGGACCTGTTTCGCCCATTTCCCAGAAATTATCTTTCTTATTTCCCCGAAGAATTCGGTCCTCAGGAATGCATAATTTCCATATATCAAAAGCTTCTTGATCGAATTCCAATCCCTCTTTTTCATCTCCTTCAAACACGGTCACATACAAACGATCTTTTGGAAGTTTATATACCTCTGTGAGAAGTTCCCATGCCCAAGTAATAGCGTCTTGCTTGAAATAATCACCGAATGACCAATTACCCAACATTTCAAACATGGTGTGATGGTATGTATCAACCCCTACTTCTTCCAAGTCATTGTGTTTTCCACTTACACGCAGACATTTTTGTGAGTTGGCAATTCTTGCATGTTCAATAGTGCCGTGTCCAAGAAATAAATCTTTGAACTGATTCATACCTGCATTGGTGAACATTAAGGTGGGGTCACCCTTCACAACAATGGGTGCCGATGCTACAATGTGATGTTGTTTTGATTTAAAAAAATCTAAAAAAGTTTGACGTATTTCTTTGGCCTTCATGATTTGGCAAATTTAGTTAGGGAAGGCTCAAGTGAAAGCTACATTCTGTTGTAAATTCGCTTTTGTGCGTAAAGACAAATCGAAATATCGGTTCAACCCCATTACTCTCGACTATGAGGCCATTACATATACCATTCGAGATTATTCTTGGATTGTAGTCCGTTATCTGCTCGCCGGTGTGGTTTTAGGGGGAATTGGAATTGTCTTATACGCGTCTTTTTTTAAAGATCCAGAGACCACCAACCTCGAGAAAAAAATTGACTATTTGGAAGATCAAATCAAGGTCTACAACCAGAAATTAGATACCCTTGAAATTTTCGCTGAGGAACTTGAAAAGCGCGATGAGACCGTGTATAGATCCATTTTTGGGGCGGCCCCATACCAAAGAAAATTCTCTGGCTTCGTTCCCAATGCCACCAATGACTTCAGTACTGATGAAGACATTTTAGAAACTCAATACCGCATACGTAGACTTCAAGAAATGTTCGTTTCTCAGAGCAAATCATACGAAGAGATTTATCAACTTGCCAGAAATCAAGGCGAAATGCTCAATTCAATACCGGCTATACAACCTGTTTCGAACCAAGACTTAGAACGCATTTCATCTGGTTTTGGATACCGTATTCACCCCATATACAAAGTTGCAAAATTGCATACAGGATTGGATTTCGCTGCCGATATTGGAACTGAAATATATGCCTCTGGTGATGGTGTTATAGAGCAGGTTGAGAGCGTACTTACTGGTTATGGCAACAATGTTATTATTAACCACGGTTATGGCTATCAGACACTTTATGGCCACATGAGTAAAATACTGTGCGTCCAAGGTCAACAAGTAAAAAGAGGACAGTTAATAGGACTAGTTGGAAACACCGGAGCATCAACAGGACCGCACTTGCACTACGAAGTTTGGCGAAATGGTGAAAAAGTGGATCCTGCGTTTTATTTTTACAACGATATTACACCTGAACAATATGAAGAGGTGTTGCAAAGGGCAGCCAATGCAACACAAAGCTTCGACTAATTACTGCTATGTCTAAGACTTTCGAAATGGAAAAAATTTATTTCAGCATCTCAGAAGTTGCTGAAATGTTTGACGTGAACGCATCGCTATTGCGTTTTTGGGAGAAAGAATTTCCACAATTGCAACCCAGAAAAAACAGTAAGGGTAACCGCATTTACACCAAAAAAGACATTGAGCTATTCAAACGTATTCATGAATTGGTTCGTGTGAAGGGCTTCACCTTAGAGGGAGCAAAAAATGCGCTTCGCACCAAATCAAATGCAGAAGAAGAAGCTCCGAACTTACAAGCAAAACTGTTGCAGATTCGCACTGAGCTTGTGAGTATTGCCAGCGCTCTTTAATTCAAATAAAGAAAGTAAACAAAGCACGCTCCCCACAAAAGAAGCGCTGAAATCATTACCGGATCCTTCGTAGCTATCTTCACCGGTGAAGCCGATTTTTTCTCAATGAAAACAAGGGCAAAGTAGCGCAATACACCAAGTATTACGGGTAAAATAGAAATATAGAAATACGCTGTATTGAATTGTTTCGCTACTTCGGTATCAACTGCATACTGCATGTAACACACGGTAGATAAGGTCATGACAAACACAATGGCGTTTCTGGTAAATTCCATGTTGTACTTCGAACCACGCAATTGATCGGCACCGGCAGATTTCTTTTCTAACAAAACCAAATCATCATACCGCTTTCCAAGAACCAATCCCAGAGCCAAAAGAAAGGACATAATAAACAACCATTTGGAAGTAATTATATCACTTGCTTCGCCACCTGCTGCAATGCGCAGAACAAATCCAAAAGCAACAACCAACACATCGACAATGGCAATTTTCTTAAGTCCAAAACTATATGCAAGGTTTAAGAATAAATACAGCGTAAGTATCCACGTTTCAGATGGAGGCATGTAAAACATACATGCAAAAACAACAAGAACTAAAAAGAGAATGAGGCCTAGTGCGGCATTCAACGATAGTTGTCCCGACGCAATGGGCCTATACTTCTTGGTAGGATGTACACGATCTGAAGGAATATCTGACAAGTCATTGATAATATAAACCACACTACTGAGGGCACAAAATGAAATGAAGGTTAACCATATCTCTTTTGCAGATAGGGTTTCAACAATAGCGCCTCCAAAAAAGGCAGGAAGGAAAATAAACAGATTCTTCACATAATGAGAAGGACGAAGTGTAGCTATAAGACTGTTTATTTTCATGACAGCTCCGAAATTACATCAATTCAATTCATATACATAGAGGTCACCAAAAGAATTAAAATTTGGAATTCTCCCCTTCAAATGCACATGTTCATCTTTCTCCAATTCATACGCTGAGAAAATATAACTCAATTGCAGCATTTTCGCTTTTTCCCAATTCAATACAATTCGATGTTGGGCATGGGTAGGAACAACCAATTTACTTCCCCAACTTTGAATGTTTTCAGCATACGATTTATTGAACTCAAGCGCAGGAGCAATCAATTCCATGAATTGGTGCTTCAATGTAACCGGATAATTCGTGTGGTACCCGTCTATAGTTGAATATCCTAAAAATACACCTACCGCTGGATCTATTCCATAATGTAGAACACGCTTCGTATGGTTGGGTTCAGCAAGCACATAGAGTTCATTGCACTTATTTACTCCGTAATAGGTGTCCCACTTTTCAACATGCTCTGAATGTTTTTTTCCCGTTACATTCGATAACCATTCTTCATTTTTTGCTAACGCGAAAATGCAGAATCCAAACGCTCCGCAGAGAGCCAAGTATTGCTTCCACGGCCGATCAGATCGCGATGCATAGAAATAGCATAGTATCCAAGCCACGGCATATAGGAAATAAAAACGATCCAATTGAAACGCTTTCAAAAACGGTATCGCATTTCTTACATTTAAGGCATAGAGCGATTTATACCATGCCGCAAAAAATGCCGCTCCAATAATTCCAACAAGGAGCAACCAAAACTTTCTATCATGTACCCCATTTTTCCAATTGATGATACCGAAGATTGGAATAAACAACAAAAGTGGCAAATGCTCAGAGGGTGCATGATATTGTCCATTCATAAACAGGTCAAAGGCAGCATGTAACATGGGTTTAAATGCAAAGCCGCTGAGCACCCATTCCGTCCGATGTGAAACAAATTGACTGTCTGTCAAAAATTGAACAAAAAGTCCAATGTCTGATAAAACCAAGGTTAGCGTCAGTACCACTATGGACAACAACATGCGCCATTTGCCATTTTCATTGCGAACAAGCATCCACAACAGGTATCCACCGAAAAGCGCTAACAATGCAAAACCACCAAGTACGAAACTACTGGCAAGACCGTAGAAAAGTAGGAGGCCAAAATTCAAAAGAACCTTTTCGTTTTTTTTAATGCGAAGCAATGCCAATAAGGCCAAAGGAAGGCCCGGTATGGCTAATCCGTGAATTGCATAAAACGGTAACATGGCGAATCCAATGCTTAAAAATCCAATTGAAAGCTTACGCATCATTGTATTCTCCTGCGTGCTCAATGTTTTCAAAAGCAACATCATGCCCGTGAATGCAACAATCCGAACACCAATAACCAAAATGAACATGGCCCATGATGCTGGTAATAAGAAAAATAACCAAGAAATTAAATTGAACGGACTATTGGTATACGCGTTTTTCGGTATGTCACCCATGTAACCCGCAACAACTGACTGATTCGACAATTGGAAAAAAAGTCCCTCTTTCGCCGGTTGTGTTTTAAAAATAATTTCAGAGTCTAAATTGTCATGGATTATATAAAATGAATTGGAAAGCTGCATGCACCCCAATCCCATGATCAAGAGAAACACCAAAGCAATGACCCATTCCAATTTTATTTTCATGACACCAAATTGATTTGATTCCCATTCACCCAATATCCAAGACTTACCTCGCGTAGTATGTATAAATCAGATTTTTCATTTCCAAAAGCGATGGTCTCACATTTGGAAAAATCGCAATACGCTTTTGCCAACTTCAATTTTTCTTTCCCTTTAACATTTCTTTCAACTTCAAATCCAGAGAAAATTTGGTTGGAATACACGGCAGGTGTAGCCATGCACACATAACCATTACTTTCACAAAATGGTCGAATCCAAAGATCTAATGATGCAGAGAGAATGACAATCTCGGCCTTGTTGGCCTGGTACTCCGCAATTCGAGTTACGACCTTAGAATTCAATTTTTCTTGCAGCAGGGGAATGAACTTTTGCGCCACTTGATGCAGTTCTAATTCGGATTTATGTTGCAATAAGCGCTTCATCCATTTGTTTTTCACCTTAGCCTTGTTCGATGAAAATAGGTATTCAGGAAAAAGTAAAATAAAGGAGGTATATGTTCTCCATTTTCCAACCGAAAAAATTAAAAAATCCAACAGCGAATCGCGTTGGTACAGGGTTCCATCGAAGTCAACAAATACAATGGTTTTTTGGCTAGGCATATAATCTGTTGGGAAGATAAAAAAATAAACAATTCGACCCCCATCTTGTTTGAGAAGTATGGCACGCATTCTCTATTGGTTCCGCAATACGCTGCGAGTAGAAGATCTACTTCCCTTTCAGCCTGAACCAGACGACACGCTGTTTGGTTGTTATGTTCTAGATGAACGTAACACCTCCTCCACGCCCATTGAAAAAATGCGCATGGGTCCAAAAAGGAAAGATTTTTTACTGAATGGACTTCACATCTTGAATCAAGAGATGGTTCGTTTGGGTGGAAATCTCATTTTTAAAGAAGGAAATGTGGTGAAGCAAATTCTTCAACTTGTCACTGAGTTGCGCATTGATACCTTCATATACAACGAAGAACTGGGAACAGAAGAAATAAACGATTCCATGCGCATTCATCTTGCCTTGCAAATACGTGGTGTTCGTGTTGCTAAAACGCAATTGAATTATTTTTCTTCCTTCCCAGATGTACCCTTTGATATTGTAGACACTCCCAAAATATTTACTGTTTTCAGAAAGAAGTTGGAACAGCACGGAGCCTTTCAAATGCAACCCCATTTTTCACCACAAAAATGGGATGCTCATGCAAGTGATCCCATTCCACATGCCAGCCATGATTCTGTATTTGAAAGTGGTTGTATAGCCGGAAAAAAACGTGTGCTGTCATACATTCATGAAACACAACTGGCGAGAACTTACAAGGAAACGAGGAATGAACTTTTGGGAATGGATTTCAGTACCAAATTCAGTCCTTACCTTGCTTTTGGATTCATTTCACCTGTTCAGATCCATCAAGAACTTGTTCTTCATGAACAAGAATTCGGTGAAAACGATAGCACCTATTGGATCAAATTTGAATTGCTCTGGCGCGACTTTTTCCGCTATGTATTTCTTCAGCATGAATCGAAAATTTTCCAAGCATCGGGCATCGGAAACAAATCAAACACCCCACGTGAAGATTTTGCCCTTTTTGAAAAATGGAGAACGGGGAAAACGGGCGATGATTTCGTAGATGCAAACATGATTGAACTGCTGCAAACCGGATACATGAGCAACAGAGGAAGACAAAACGTTGCAAGTTTCTTGGTGCATCAATACCAGATAGATTGGCGTTGGGGTGCATGGTGGTTCGAACACCAACTGGTAGACTATGATGTCTGCAGCAATTGGGGCAATTGGCTTTATCTAGCCGGCGTTGGAAACGACCCCAGAGAAAATAGAGTATTCAATACACAAAAACAAGCGAGAGACTATGACCCGCAGGGAAAATACAGAGCTTATTGGCTCGAAAAAAGATAAACTTCGTACAGAAGAAATAGACCGCATTGTTGAAATGGCCTGGGAAGACAGAACCCCATTCGATGCCATTTTACTTCAATTTGGTATAAGTGAATCTGAAGTTATTGAACTCATGCGAAAAGAAATGAAACCTTCCTCCTTTCGCATGTGGCGCGAGCGGGTGCAGGGAAGGGCTACGAAGCATGCCAAAAAAAGAACATCAGATTTAAATGAAGACGCCCGATTCAAATGCACAAGACAGCGTAGTATTTCCAACAATAAAATTTCAAAACGGAAATGAAAATTGGACTCGTTTTTCCACATCAATTATTCGAACACCACGAATTGTTTGAACGTTCTGATGTTGTTCTTCTCATTGAAGAACCCCTCTTTTTCTCTCAATACCGCTTCCATAAGAAAAAAATTATCCTGCATCGAGCAAGCATGAAAGCTTTTCTTGACGAGCAGTCTAGAACATATTCCAACTGGAAATACCTTTCAAACGACGAAGCAACTTCTCTTCACATTGAAAATGAATTAAAATCATTTGGGGCGAAAGAATTGCTTTGGATTGACACCGTTGATTTCAACCTGGAAAAAAAAATAAACAAATGGGTACAGCAATTAAATCTTGCGACCCAACGATTCGATTCGCCGAATTTTTACAATACCGTAGACGAGTTGAAAGCATACTTCAACAAGAAAAAATTCTTCTTGAATGATTTTTACATTCACGAAAGAAAGAAGCGCAAAATTTTGCTTGAAGCCAATGAAGAACCTGTTGGAGGCAAATGGACTTTCGATTCAGATAACCGTGCAAAAGCTCCCAAAGGCATGGCATTTCCTAAGCCTTATGCGGCGCAAATAAACAACTATGTTCTCGAAGCAACACACTATGTAGAAACGCATTTCGCCTCGCATGTAGGCACTTGTACAAACTTCACGTATGCCGTAACACGTGGTGAAGCCAGAGCAGCTTTGCAGTATTTCGTTCAAAATAAAATAAAAGAATACGGAACGTATCAAGATGCCATTGTACCCGGCGAAGCTTGGTTATTTCATTCTGTCATTTCACCATACCTTAACATTGGTTTACTAACTCCGCAAGAGTGCATTTCAGCGGTATTGGTTTCAGGCGCAGAAATAAACAATGTTGAGGGTTTTATTCGACAAATCTTAGGTTGGCGCGAATTTATTCGTGCGGTGTATGTTTTGAAAGGTGTGCAAGAACGCAACTCAAATTTCTTCGATCATTATCGGAAATTACCTGCTGGCTTTTGGGAGGGAGAAACTGGCATACGTCCTCTCGACGATTGCCTAAATGGTTTGCGCGAAAACGCCTACTCGCATCACATTGAGCGATTGATGTTGTTGGGGAATTTCATGCTATTGAGCGAAGTTCATCCGCATGAAGTGTACGAATGGTTCATGACCTATTACATTGATGCATATGATTGGGTCATGGTACCAAATGTGTATGGCATGTCGCAGTTTGCAGACGGTGGACTCATGAGTACGAAGCCATACATGAGCGGATCAAACTACATTTTCAAAATGAGTCATTACAAAAAGGGCGAACCGTGGGAGAAAATCTGGGACGCTCTCTTCTGGAATTTCATTCATAGAAATACTCCTTTTCTAGCGAAAAACTATAGACTAAGTATGATGGTCGCTTTGTGGAATAAAATGGTCGAGCAAAAAAAACAAGGGCACTTGGCCCTTGCTCAATCTTTTTTGAATGCGAATTAAGATCCGCAGTACAAGCAACCGTCGCCTGACTCTTCCATTTCACCGTTGCCGTTAACAAGTCTGTTCACTTCGGCCTCAATTTGTGCTTCTGTCCAAGTTGGATTCACAGCCTTGATTCTGGCTTTTAAAAATAGATTTTCGTTGGTTTGCATAATGGGTTTGTTTTGGTAGTGGGAAGTTACAAAGGTGTATTTGAAGCCCCCATGAAGTTGTGCGAACTTACTAACAACAAAAAGTTTACGGCTGCTTACTTCTTGATTATGAGTTGAAAAGACAGTTTATAATCTTCCAAGTAAACAAAATACACTCCTTCGGGCAAGGAGGAAACATCTACCAGTTCCTGCGACCTTATTCTTCCCTTTTGCACCCGAATGCCATTGACATTGTACAATTGATATTTCCCAACATAGCCCGCAATGGAAAATACCTTATTCGTTGGATTCGGAAACAACTGCAAGCTAGCGTTCTGGGTTTGAATAATTGCATTGGGAAAAGCAAAGAAAGAATTCAGACTGAACGTGTGTATTTTCTGATCAACAGAAACGATACTTTGCTGAAAATATTCATTTGTCGCTACCAACGTATAGGGATCAACAAACGCCACCCCTTCTATCTGATGAAAAGGAAGGTTCAAACCAATCTTACGTTTGTTTCCGCTGAAGAAATTGTTGTTCGTGAAATCATACAATAAATAAATGAAAGGCTGAAGTAAGGGAGAGTATCCGCAAAGCACTATGCATTGCAGTGAATCATTCCAAGTGGCACCGGTAATTAGACCTGAAACGGCATGGTCAAACATACGCTGCGCCTGGTATGTGCCTGGAATTTTAGGTAAGCGATAAACCGTGGTTCCTTGAGAGGACCATTCCTTCGTAAATACATAAATACTATCTTCCTTCACTACCATGGCCTCACAATCATAATCTGTACTCTGAGAAGTGGGTGTAAAATCAACTTGATCTTCGTATTGAAACCAAATGGTATCGGCTAACAGAGGTGGGTTAAGGAAACTTGATTTTAGAATTCTGAGAATATGAAGATCCGTTCTACTGCCTTGATTGTTTCCAAAGTCGCCAATATACATGTACAGACTGTCTTGAGTAATTTCTTCCCAATCTGTATTTGTAGTGTTTTCCACCGTAGGTGTGAATTCAACTTGAAACACATTTGAATTCAATCCATATAAGGTATTATCAGCATTGTCATTGTGTGTCCAAATGCGATTATTCCAAAAAATTAGACCTGAAGTTTCCGATAACGCAGCATCTAAAACAACTGACAGTTCCGGCGTTAAGGATGCGTTTGGATACAGACAACTGCCATCATTCTCTTGGGCAGTAATGGCGTAGTTGGTAGCTAACGGATCAGTACAGCCGAATTGGGCTGCGGGTGAAAGAGACAATAAAACAAAAAATAAAAGAAGCAAACGCATCAAACAAAGTTATATTAACTTTCAAGAAGAATTGGAATTCTTATGAATCGCATAAAAACTTTAAACGAATATTCTGAAAGCTACGCTAAGAGTATTCAAAACAGAGATGCATTTTGGAGCGAAATTGCCCATTCTTTTCAATGGAGAAAACCATGGTCTAGCGTGTGTGAAGGATCCATGGAGGCAGGTAGCTATTCTTGGTTCAATGCAGGTGAATTGAACATTACTGAAAATTTGCTCGACAAGCATTTGACTGAAAAAGGCAATCAAGTGGCTCTTATTTGGGAACCGAATGAACCTTCGGTTGATTTCAGAAAATTCACTTACAACGAACTTCACAACGAAGTTTGTCTGGTTGCCGAGATGCTACGCTCAATGGGAGTAAGGAAAGGAGATCGCGTTTGCATTTACATGAGCATGGTACCTGAGTTGGTGTTCAGTGTGCTGGCGTGCGCGCGCATTGGTGCGGTGCACTCGGTAATCTTCGGCGGATTCAGTGCGAAGAGCATAGCAGATCGCGTAGACGATGCTGAAGCAGACTTCGTGATAACCATGGACGGAGGGCTTCGTGGCAACAAAACCATTCCGCTGAAAGCAGTTGTAGATGAAGCATTGACTTCCACACGAAAAATAAAAAATGTGTTGGTGTACAACTACCTCAACCTTCCAACCGAAAAAAAAGAAATTGATGTGGATTGGAATGAATTGAAAGCTCGAGTTCTTTCCAACAACGATTATATCAAGCCCGGAGAGACAATGCAGTCTGAAGATCCATTGTTCATTTTATATACCAGCGGTTCAACAGGAAAACCGAAGGGTGTTGTGCACAGCACAGCCGGCTACATGGTATGGACGGCCTATACTTTTTTAAATGTGTTTCAGTACCAAGAAGGTGATATTCATTTCTGCACCGCAGATATTGGTTGGATAACAGGACACAGTTATTTAATTTACGGCCCCCTCTTGAATGGCTCTACCTCATTGATGTTTGAGGGCATACCTACCTTTCCGGATGCTGGAAGATTTTGGGACATTGTAGCGAAGCACAAAGTGAGCATCTTTTATACCGCACCTACAGCCATTCGCAGTTTAATGTCGGCCGGTGATGAATTTCTAGAAGGAAAAAATCTGACTTCCTTGCGAATACTTGGAAGCGTAGGCGAGCCCATTAATGAAGAAGCGTGGAATTGGTACAACGAAAAAATTGGAAAAGGTCATTGTCCGATTGTCGATACCTTTTGGCAAACGGAAACGGGAGGAATCATGATTTCAAGTTTAGCGGGTGTTACTCCGTCGAAACCGGTGTTTGCCACTTTGCCTTTGCCAGGAGTTCAGCCCGTGCTATTGAATGAGCAAGGGCAAGAGATTCTAGAAAATGAAACTACTGGAAATTTATGTTTTGCTCAACCCTGGCCTGGAATGATTCGAACCACCTATGGCGATCATGCACGTTGTGTAATGAATTATTTCAGTGCTTATCCGGGATATTACTTTACGGGTGATGGGGCATATAGAGATTCAAATGGTATGTACCGATTAACAGGAAGGGTTGATGACGTCTTGAATGTTAGCGGGCACCGCATAGGCACTGCGGAAGTAGAGAATGCCATTAATCATACCCCTGGTGTTATTGAAAGTGCGGTGGTGGGATATCCGCATGACATTAAAGGGCAAGGGATTTTTGCTTTTGTCATTTGTGATCCACATCATCATTTGGAAGATCACGAACAAATTCAAGCAATAACGAAAACAGTGAGTGAGCAGATTGGTGCAATTGCGAAGCCCGATAAGATTGTTCTTGTTAGTGGTTTGCCGAAGACGCGGAGTGGAAAAATAATGCGTCGCATTTTAAGAAAGATTGCGGAAGGAGAATTCGATGCCATTGGCGATACCACTACCTTGTTAGACCCGAGTGTGGTGCAGGAAATTATGGCCAAGGCGAAATAGCTTATCAATTTTTTGTAACTTTCGAGCATGAGGCGTAGGTTATTTTCGACAGACAAAAAAAGCAGTTTCTTTCTACTTATTGGCGCGCTTATCCCGAGTTCGGGATTGTTTGTGGCGAACAGTCTTTTCGTGAATTCGAAAGACAACAGCGAGCTGCTCATTCTCTATTTCCAGTCCGTTGTTGCGGTTGTTTTCGGTGCTGTATTTTTTGCACCGGCATGGGGAAGAATGCCGCTGAAAACCGAAGGCGAATTTATTCCTTACAGATTTATTGGTCGTGGTGCTGTTTCATTGGCGCGTTTTCGAGGGTTGTATTTGGGCTTACTTATTTTACCTTTAGCTATGGCGGTAAGTATACAGCCGTTATCAGAATTTTTATGTTCCGATCTTCAAAGTCAGCGATCCTTTACCATTTTAACTTTAAGTGTTCTAGCATTGAATGTGTTTTTCAATTCATTGAAAAATCGCATCCGCATTGATTCAATCATTGGATACACCACCTTTTTTATTGCATTGATTTATTTCATAGTGCGCATAATTCAGGGCAATATGCATCATGCTCAACAAGCGAATCTTTTAGCTGATTGGTTTCACAGTATGCACCTTCAAGAAGTGGTATTGTCATTAACTGTACTTTGGTGGTTTGCTACTATTGTTGATTTACCTGATATGCGGGGCAGCTATTGCTTACTTTGAAAGATGGAAGTAAATCTCGAAGAACAATGATTTATTCTTTCTTAATATCCTATTTCATTCAGGGTATATTACTGACCTTTCCGTTGCTTTATGCTGCGTGTGGCGAATGGGATTGGCTAAGTTATTTATTTCTAACCTTGCTCATTATTAATTCGTTTCAGGCCATGTTCAGTACAAATCACTGGACAGCCAGTTTAATTTATTCTGGCGTAATTCGGCCTCTTTTAACCCATGATAATTACGAGCGTCTATTTGGAATTGGTGCCATGCTCTTGGGGCTTATTATTTCGGCTTTGTGGCTCATGTTAGATCAAACAACTGCCGACCTATTCGCAACCATCTTGCTTTTCACAGCTGGTGTTGGGCCTGTTTTTATTGCCCGTTGGTTTTGGTCGAAGGTGAATGCACAAACGGTTCTTTCGGCTATGATTGGCGCACCGTTGATATGGATGCTTTGGTTGGTAGTGAAGCAGACCGAAGTGTATCCGTCTATCCTTACCCTTCTTGGCCTATCGGAATCGTTCGTAGACATACTTATACCGGGCATTGCGAATACGATGGTGTGGTTAATTACCATGCGTGTAACACGCAATGAAGAAGAGGTCTTGCATGCGAAGCAATGGATTAACGAAGTTGGGCCCTACCGTGAAATGAGGGACCTTAAAAACTGGATCCTTTTCTTTGGGCTAACGCTTCTCTCTGGACTCATTCTTTTCGGACCAACGTTGGTGATGAGGTGACAACCTCGAATAAATATGCGGAAGGGGCGGGATTCGAACCCGCGATACGCTTTAGACGTATACACACTTTCCAGGCGTGCTCCTTCAACCACTCGGACACCCTTCCTAATTTTTTGTGGTGCAAAGATAGGTCAATTAAGAGAATTGTTTATATTTGCACCCACTTTGGTGCCATAGCTCAGTTGGTAGAGCAAAGGACTGAAAATCCTTGTGTCCCCGGTTCGATTCCTGGTGGCACCACAGAACAGAAAACCCATTCACTTGAATGGGTTTTTTTATTTTACATTTTCGTTGAAGGAAGGTGTATTCAACAATAAACGATTGTACAACTCCACCCCTTGCTGATTCAAATGCGAAAAGTCTGCAAACTCATTTAAACCAAATCCTTCAGTGTAGTACGTAAGATCAATGTAGGTTAAGCCGTAACGCTGAATGAACGGAGTGAAACGCTCTAAAAATTTATCGTGATAAGAATGAAGTCCTGCCGATGCCGGAAGCGGATGACTGCACAACACCACGCGCTTACCATCTACCTGCATTTGCTTAATCATTGTTTCGAATGCCACGAACATTTCTTCATTGGCATCAAAGACTGAATCATTCAACGGGTCTACTGCAAACAAAATTCCCTTCTTCTCACAGAATCCATTCTTCACATAATCGGCATTCGGAGATTCATCGGGCGGATGCAGACTCGCTAACCTTACTGCCAAGGCATTCAAGGTATACATTTCCCATTCTTGCTGAACCAAAGCAAGAGCTGCCTCATTGGTGGGCACGTTCTGAATCAAGCGCATGTTGCTCTCGGTGCCTTCCAATTCGAATACCGGATCATACACATCTAAAATGAAAACATCGCCTCGGTCTTTCAAGTATTCATTGTACAACACCAACGAGCCCTTCGCGTTCTGCGCACTGGTTCCCGCATTGAATAACGAAAGACCCTCGCGTTCGAAAATACGTGGATCATAACCCCTGTAAGCATGCGAAGAACCTAGAACCACCACGTTGTATTTGACATGGTTGGAAGTTAAGTCGTGCATCATCTGCAATTCCTGTCCGCCGTTGCGTTGCAAATTCGGAATGAAAAACAAAGCCATCCGACGGTCTATGAAAATCACATTCGAGAATATGAAAATCACGGCAACATAAACCACCGCTGCTGCCAACACGACTTTCAAACTATTTCGAATGATTAACTTCATTAGAACTGAAAATATATAAAATCAACTTTTCCCCATTGTCCGAACAACGCCAAACTCGCAAGCAGAAAGGCAAACAACCAAATCTTTCGATTGGAACGCATGCTCCGTTCTCCCAAAACAATCTCAGTCACCCTTCGGTCTACAAGTATAAAGACCAATAACATGAGGATTTTTCCAATAATAACCTGACCACTCAGAGGCACAAAAACCCCCGGCAAAGCACCTCCTTGCGATTGAAACGTAACAATTCCATTCATTACTTGAATGGCCTGATCAAAACTGGTTGCTCTAAAAAAAATCCACAAAAAAGAAACTCCAACAAAGGTAAACATTGTACCAACCAACAGCTTCCATCTTCCTTCCCACCGAACATTCATTCGGTTTTCTATCACCAACCACAATCCATGCAAAATCCCCCAAACAACGAAGGTCCAATTGGCTCCGTGCCACAATCCGCTTATTGCAAAAACAAGAAACAAGTTCAACGAAGTACGCGCGGCTCCTCTCCTATTTCCACCCACAGGAATGTACACGTAATCTCGGAACCATGTGGAAAGCGAGATGTGCCACTTCGACCAAAACATTCCTACACCTGTTGAGCGATAGGGCAACTTGAAATTTTCCATGAGTCGGAATCCCATCACGCGCGCTGCACCAATGGCAATATCACTGTACCCACTGAAATCGCAATAAATCTGAAAACTGAAGAAAACAACCGCAATGGCCAAGTACATCCAAGAAACGGTACCTGCATGTTCATACACCGGGGAAACAAATTGCGCCAAATTATCGGCAATAACCACCTTTTTAAATAATCCCCAAACCATGCGTTGCATTCCCGCAGAAACATTCGCATAACTGAGGGCGTGCTTTTCATAGAATTGATGCAAGATATTCTGCGGACGTTCAATGGGTCCGGCAACCAATTGCGGATAGAACATCACATACAACGAATAAATTCCAAAATGTCTTTCTGGCTTTTGATTTCCTCTGTATACTTCAATCACATAACTCATACTTTGAAATGTGTGGAACGAGAGACCTATGGGTAAAATCATTTGCAAGGCAGAAACGGAATAATTCCATCCCAACAGGTGAGCCACATTATTCCAATTCTCAACGAAGAAATTGTAATATTTAAAAACACCAAGAACCAAGCAAGTACTGACTATACTGAACCACAACCATTTTTTCTTATTCCCTTCCTCGGCAGCAGCGATGCGAATTCCTGCATAGTAATCGATGACAATGGTGAGAAATAATATGAGAATATAGGAGGGAATAAAAAACATATAAAACACGCAACTTGCCAGCAACAGCCACATCCAACGGAATGCATGCGGAAGCATAAAGTAAATGGCGGTTACAAGCGGAAAGAACAGGAAAAACTCGATTGAATTAAATAGCATCTTCTATCGGGTTTTTAATATGCTATTCCACATGCGCTCGGCAGCTGATTCCCAAGTGTACAACATTCCAGTGTCACGAAGTTTTATTTTGCGTTGGCCAGCTACCAAAGCGTTCATGGCCTCAACAATTTCTTCAGTCTTGTATGGATTCACCAACCAAGCCGTGCCGTTTGAAATTTCTTCCATCGCACTTCCTTTAGATGTTATTACTGGTGTTCCGCACATCTCTGCTTCCAATAAAGGAATTCCAAAACCTTCATAAAAACTAGGAAATACCAAGGCTTCAGCCGATGCGTACACCCCAGGAAGTTTTTCATTGGGAAGAAACCCAATCTCATGAATTCTTCCTGTGCATGCGTTTTTCAAAGCGTTCTTCAATTCCGAATAATCCCAAAATAATCTTCCCGCAAGAATCAGATCATGCGTAGAATTCTTCTTACAAAAAGCATTGAACGCCTCAACTATGCCGTGCACATTTTTTCTTGGATGCAGGCTACCAACAAATAATAAATAAGGTCTTCCGCCTGTCAATTCCAATTGGGTTTGCTTTTTTTGATCCTCTGAGACGGGTTTAAAGCTGGAATTAAACCCATTGCCAATGACATCAATATTTTCAGATTCAAGTGAAAAAGTAGCGCATAAATCTTGTTTGCTAAATTCACTTACCGTGGCAATTCGCGTTGCGTACTGAATAAATTCAGGCGTTCTCGTTCGCCAATACTTCGCATATTGTGGAATTAAAAATTCTGGGTGATGCATGAAGTTAAGATCATGAATAACACACAATTGATTTATTTTTTTTCGGGAAGCATGACCATCTGGAGAAACGAACAAATCAATCTTCAGTTGCTTCAACTTTCGTGGCACAGCCCAATCAAACCAACAATCAAATAAAAAGGGTCTTCGTGCCGGTGGAAATAAGCAATGCTGAAAAACATTACTACCGAATTGCCATTCGGGAAGGGGTTTGCGATCTGAAAAAAAATGGAATTCCACTTCGGGATGCGCAATGACAAGGCGTTTAAAAATCTCATACGTGAATCGACCTATTCCCTCTAATCTGTTAGGAATGAGAAGGCGCGTATTCACTGCAATTTTCACAACAACGATTCAATGATTTTTTCTACTGAATATCCGTCTGCTTCGGCTTTGTAGTTACGTACTATTCTATGACGCAATATATTTACTGCCACAGCCTTCACGTCTTCAATATCTGGACTGTATTTTCCATTTAAGGCTGCATTTACCTTAGCTGCTACTATCAGGTATTGTGAGGCCCTTGGCCCTGCTCCCCAGCTGAGGTATTGATTCGCTAGTTGATCTGCGTGCTCTCTTCCAGGTCTTGTTTTAGATACCAACTTAACGGCATACTCTATGACGTGGTCAGTTATTGGCATTTTTCGAATTAACTGCTGATAGAATTCAATTTCTTCTGCAGTGATAATGGTGTTTAGTTGTGCGCTTCCGCCACTCGTTGTTTGTCTTACAATTGCAATTTCCTCTTCTAACTTCGGATAGTCGACCCAAATATTGAACATGAAACGGTCTAATTGTGCTTCAGGTAACGGATACGTTCCTTCTTGTTCTATGGGGTTCTGAGTTGCTAATACAAAGAAAGGAGAAGGGAGTTGATAGGTTGTTCCGGCTGCCGTTACACGTCGTTCCTGCATGGCCTCTAAAAGAGCACTTTGCGTTTTGGGCGGAGTTCTATTGATCTCGTCAGCCAGAATGATATTTGAAAACAGAGGCCCCTTCACAAATTTAAATTGTCTGCTTTCATCAAGAATTTCTGAACCTACAATATCACTGGGCATTAAGTCAGGAGTAAATTGAATGCGATTGAAGGAAAGGCCTAAAACACGAGAAACCGTATTCACCAATAAGGTTTTTGCTAACCCTGGCACACCAACAAGTAAGCAGTGACCATTCCCGAGAATAGCAATAAGCACATTTCGAACAGCATCATCTTGTCCGACCATTACTTTCTGTATTTCAAACTTCAGCAACTCTACCTTATTCTTTAAGGCCTGCAATGCCTCTGCGTCTGATGTGTAATTCGTCATGATTTTCTATTTCAAATTCCAATTAAAACGGTACGTACAATTTTTGTATTCTTCTGCTATGAACGAATAGTTTTTCTTCAAAGCTTTCTGCACCCAAGTGTCTGTGACGCGTTGCTTTTCAAGCGCATCTGTCTTGGCTTGGAACAACTCATAATCTTGCTCCATATTGGCTCTGTGAGCAGGAATACGCGCATCTATTTTAAAAATAACGTAGGCATCTTTACCGTTGGGCTGCTTCATTACCATAGGTTCTGAGAATTCCCCGACTTGTAATTTTGAGAGAGCCAAATTCAATTCTGGAGTTAGGCTAGATACGTCATGACGCGAACCTCCAGACTGCATGTTCATGACCTTACCGAAAGCATTCTTCGTGTCTTCATCCGTACTGAACCGAGATGCCGCAGCAGAAAAAGAAATTTCATTGCTTTTCAAATTTTGATAAATGGTATCCATTTGCAATCCGCACTTGTCGAAATCAGCATCGGAAATTTTAGGCGACATTAAGATGTGACAAGACCTATAAAACTCACCTCTTTTCTCTACTGTTTTAACAAAATGGTATCCGTATACCGATTTAAACACAGGTGAATAGTCATTCTCTGAAGTGGTGAAAACGGCAGATTCATATTCAGGAACGAAGGAACCCTTGCGCAACATGTCATAACATCCGCCTTTGTATTTAGACCCCGGATCTTCACTCCAGCGTCTGGCTTGAATGGTCATACTTGTTCTACCTGCAACAATATCTGCTCGAATACTGTCTAAGAAGTGAATAATTCGCTGATTCTCTTTCTCTGGAATCATGGGAGCTATCACTATTTGAGAATATTGAATTTGCTCACCAATCAATGGCAGTGAATCCACAGGTAGCGTATTCACATACTTCAAAACCATGGAAGGTGTAATTTGTACATTCTTCGCAATTTCTTCTTGTTTCTTTTGAACCAATATTTGGTCTTTAATTAAATCGAAGAAATCAATTTTCAGCTCCGCAACAGATTTCCCGTAATATGACTCAAATGCTTCCACCGAACCGAACATCTCCAAGAAATAACTGATTCTTCTTTCTACTTGACTGTTTACCTCGCCGTCGGTTACTTCTACACTATCTAATTTCGCTTGGTGCAGCAACAACTTCTGATACATCAAATCTTCAAACAAGGAGCATTCACGTTGTCTTGGAAAATTTGACTTTCCCTGTGAAATTTCATATTTGGCGTTTTCAAGTTCTGAAAGCAGAATGATTTCATTTCCCACACCACCAATTATTTTATCAATGGTAATCCCTGGCTTTGGCTGTGCGTGCAGCCCAACAGAGACCAACAGTGATAAAAACAAAATCATTCTAATCATATACTTCGAACTTAAAGACTTCTGTAACGGATAAAGAACAGAATTTTTACTTTTTTATTTGGTCAATTGGTACAACACGTCTTCATGTATTTTGAAGGTGTGTGTATTGCGTAATTCTTTAATCCATTGTTCATCCAGAAGATTCTGATATTGCGTGGTTACCAATCCTCTAGCCTCTGATAATTTTTTAGGAGAACGTCCTAAAATTTCTTGTATGTCCACCACCACAACCTGACCATTCATTTCTATGTTTTCACTTAAACCTTCGGTCCAACGAATTTTTCCCAATACCTCGCGGTCTTCAACACTGAAAAGGCCGCCTTCGGTTTGCAGATTCAATTGAGTACCTTGATTCAATTCAGCTGCGGCTTCAGAAGGAGACTTGCCTGCAATTAACATTTTACGTAGAGCATTCGCTATGTCTTTGTTGGCACAGGTGTAAACCACAACTTGCGCGCGATCTGGCCACATGAAACTCGCTTTGTTTTTTTCGAAAAACTCATTCAATCCCGTGGTGTCCTTCACTGCTTTGGTCCATACCTTTTCATCTGTCAACTCAAACAATAATATACCCTCCTTGTATTCTTTCATAAGCAGGCGGAATGCGGGATACTTCTCTTCCAATTTACCATTCTCGAAAGTCATAAGCGCGTTCTCAGCAAATAATTTCGCTTCTGCCTTCACATAATCTTCCGGATTCAAATTGGTACTAGCACCTGTGCGATTCACCATTGTGGCGTAGAAATCACCAACAGAAGTAGATTTTCCATTGAGAACAAATAGTGGTTTTTTCAATAAGCTAGCTTTCGCCTTCAACTTACCCACGTATACACTGCTATCTGCTTTTGATGCAAGTTTGATTGCATATTTTTCGTTGTAAACGAATCCGTATTCCTTTCCAATTTTCTTTAAAAAAGAGGCTCTTGTTTGATCGGCACGTGTGTCTTTGGAAACCTTGGTTTTAATTTCCTTTTCTACTGCAGTGTATGCAGGAACAGGCTTATACCCTGTTCGCTTTACAATGTGCCAGCCGTATGTGGTTTTAAACGGCTTCGAAATTTCTTTATCTGCTTTCAATCCAAAGGCAGCCTCTTCAAATTCAGAAACCATTTTGTTGGTTCCAAACCAAGGAAGTTCACCGCCTTTGTTTTTAGTTGTTACATCATCACTATACAAAGAGCAAAGCTCTTCGAAAGTTTGTTTTCCTTCCAAGGCCTTTTGATAGATTTCATTGATTTTAATTTCGGCCATATCCTTATCTCCTTCTTTTTGCGGCTTTACCATAATGTGAGAAACGTGAATTTCGCCGCGTGCAGGTCTTCTTCCTGTCACTTGAATAATGTGATAACCATATTTGGTACGAATAGGCATTGACATTTCACCCACCTTGGTATCATAGGCTCCTTTTTCAAACGGATAAACCATTTGAAAGGCCGTGAAATAACCCAAATCACCAAAATTTTTCTTTACAGAAGGGTCTGTGCTGTATTTCACCGCTACGTCTGCAAATTTTTCTCCAGCAAGTATTTTCTTTCTTGCTTCCATGGCTTTATTCCATGCTTTCAAGGTATCTGCAGCTAATGCCTCTGGCTTGCACTCAATTAAAATGTGGCTAGCGCGAACTTCTTCTTGCATGTGCGCATAGGCCTCCTTCATAAGTTCATCGAGTTTTGATTGATCGGTCATGTATGGACGAGCAAGCTGTGCGCGATAACCATTCAATTCATACTTGAATTTGGAAACTGTATCAAGACCCGCGTCTTTGGCAGCATGCACCTTCAGTTTGAAATTGATGAACATTTGCATGTAGTCATCGAGTGCTTGCTTGGTTATAACAGTATCCTTTTTGTTCTTAGAGAAAATATTCTCAAATTCTTCTAGGGTTACTTCTTCCTTGTCAATGGTTAGTACCACTGCTTGCTTGTTTGGCTGTGCCCAAGCCAACGCCGAAATTGAAATTGCCAACAGGCATAAAACAATTTTCTTCATACTCTTCAAATTTGATATTATTTAAAACTATAATTTGGTGCTTCTCTTGTAATTACAACATCATGCGGATGACTTTCTTTGATACCCGCGTTAGTGATGCGGACGAACTTTGCCTTTTGCAAATCTGAAATGGTACGTGCACCGCAGTAACCCATTCCTGCTCGAAGGCCGCCTATGATTTGATGCATTACTTCCATTACAGAACCCTTGAACGGCACACGTCCTGAAATTCCTTCAGGTACCAATTTCTTAATGTCGTCTTCAGCGTCTTGAAAATATCTGTCCTTCGAACCGTGTTGCATTGCCTCTAAAGAACCCATTCCACGGTACGATTTAAATTTCCTTCCCTCATAAATGATAGTCTCACCTGGCGACTCTTCCGTACCTGCAAGCATAGAACCAATCATAATGGTTGAACCACCTCCCGCCAATGCTTTGGAGATATCACCGGTAAAGCGAATTCCACCATCGGCAATAACTGGAACACCCGTTCCTTGTAGTGCCTCAGCAACATTCATTACTGCTGATAATTGAGGAACACCCACACCGGCAATGATGCGTGTTGTACAGATTGAACCCGGTCCAATACCCACTTTTACCGCATCGGCTCCAGCCTCTACCAATGCCAAGGCGGCTTCAGCAGTGGCTATATTTCCTACTACTACGTCTATGTTCTGACCAAACTTTTCCTTAACTTTTTTCAATGTATCTAAAACTCCTTTGGAGTGTCCGTGAGCAGTATCAATGATAACTGCATCAACACCCGCTTTCACCAAAGCTTCAACACGCTCCATGGTATCCATTGTAACGCCCACTGCAGCGGCACAACGTAAACGTCCCAAACCGTCTTTACACGCATGAGGATAGCGTTTCAATTTAATAATGTCTTTGTATGTGATTAGTCCTAGAAGCTTTCCATCAGGAGCAACAACAGGCAACTTCTCAATTTTCTTCTCTTGAAGTATGGCTTCTGCGGCAACCAAATCTTTGGGTTTATCTGTAGTAACCAAATTTTGGGAAGTCATTACATCCAAAATAGCTTTGGAATAATCTTTTTCAAAGCGCAGGTCGCGGTTGGTCACAATTCCTTTCAGAATTCCGTTTCCATCAACAACAGGAATACCTCCAATTTTATGTTCAGCCATGATACCCAAAGCATCGCCTACGTTTGCGGACTCTAAGAGGGTAATGGGGTCTTGAATCATACCGCTTTCACTGCGTTTCACTTTTCGAACTTCAGCAGCTTGAGTAGTAATACTCATGTTTTTATGAATGACAGCAATACCCCCAGCTCTCGCCATTGCAATAGCCATTGAACTCTCTGAAACTGTATCCATAGCGGCAGCCACAACGGGTGTATTCAGTATAATATTTTTCGAAAATGAAGATGCAATAGAGACCTCTCTTGGAAGGACCTCTGAATAAGCTGGAACCAGCAACACATCGTCATATGTTAAACCTTCACCAATAATTTTTGAATTTGGGTTGGACATGGCCTTGAATTTTCGTGTAAATTCAGGCAAATGTACAAAAAAATAAGGGTGAACGCTGTTTCAAATCAATTATAAACTGTCGAGTAAACTTGTCAAATTGGGATCTGAAATTTCGGACATGACCACCATCACGGTCGTGTTCGCATTCACTGTTAATTCTTGGTAGAAATGGAATAAATTTCCACTTGTATTCACAGCAATTGCAATCACTTTCACCAGAGCGCCTGCTGGTATTCCTGCAATAACCCCATTGCTTGATTGAAGAACCGTATTTGTGCCTGGTAGATAGGCAAAGAACATAACATTGGTTAAATCATCTTCCTCAGAATCAAATGTTATGCTCTGAACACTACTTGTGGTAACGCTTCGATCAGCATTGATCCATCCCAATTTCTCTATTAATGTGGAATATCCAATGGTGTCTACATTGAACACAGGACTTTGATTTTGGGTAATGCCAAAAACGCCTAAATCTGTGGTCCAATCTACCACATCGCCGTTTTCAATTCCGTAAAACACATTCATGTAATTTGGTGTTGGTGCTGCATTGGGCATACTTACCTGAAACGCGCACGGTTGAGAAAGCAAAAGTTCTTGCCCATCCTTTTCAGCTCTCAAGCGTATTTCACCCGCCGTTTCCAGTGGCATTCCTGCAGACACTGTGGGCATTCTATAGTAGATCATATCCTTGGGCGTATATAGCTCAACCAATTTTACTAAAAATGGATAGGTTACAGCGCCACCACCGGGCAACTCAAGACAATCAATACTTCCCCAAATGGTGGTTCCTTGATTTCCCACAATTGGACCGGGTCCAGCTGAATCGATTACGAATATTTGTTCGTCTTGTTTTTTTGAATCTAGATATGCATTTGGAGATTCATACGTATTCAAATCACGTTCTATGCGATCGCGAGAACATGAAGAGAAAAGAAGAGAAAGACCAATAACCAACGTGGTCAACGTTCCCGAAAATAAATGTGATTTCGTGTTAGTCATATGCTGCGCATTTTTGTTTTTTTGGTGTGAAAGCATTTTTGTTGAACAAAAGTCCAATGTGAATGGAAGCTTCGCGATGCTTGGTATTGTATCTCCACTCAGCAAATGATTTTACATTCCTTCCAACACGAATACCTACCCCCACTTCTCCATTCCAATTATTGGGTTGTGCATCTTTCATATAAGAATCCTCGAAATTGATCCATCGGTTAAAACCAACTTGTCCCAATGCATAGGATTGAAATTTTCCGATTTTTACCACTCTATATTGCAGTGCAACCCCGAGGGTCCATTCATGAACTTTATTGAATGGAAGAAAATAAGCCAACTGAGGACTAATTTGAATTTGTTTTTGTTCTCTGAATAGCGCTCGAGCACCCAAACCCACACTTTCTGTTTGAAAGTTATAAATACCAGAGAAACCACCCGACAATTGGGCTGTTGATTTCAAGGCAATAAAAATCACAAATATGAAAAGATATTTCTGCATAGGTGGACTGAATAGCTCAGAACGAAGGTAAGTTTAAAATTATTGCCAATGACAAGGGCGGTTTATAAAACCGCCCTTGTCTGTTGTGATATAACAATAAATTAAACTACACCTTGATCAATCATGGCATCTGCAACTTTCACGAATCCAGCGATATTTGCGCCTTTCACGTAGTTAACATATCCGTCTTCTGTACCATATTGTACACAAGCCGCGTGAATGCTTTTCATGATATTGTGTAAACGTTGATCTACTTCTTCGCGGGTCCAGCTTAAACGCAAGCTGTTTTGTGACATTTCCAACCCTGAAGTTGCAACACCACCGGCGTTAGAAGCCTTACCTGGTGAGAAAAGTACTTTGTTGTGAAGGAATACTTCAATTGCTTCTGGAGTTGAAGGCATATTCGCACCTTCAGCAACGGCCATACAACCGTTTGCTACCAATGCTTTTGCATCATCGCCATTCAATTCATTTTGTGTAGCACATGGGAGAGCAATATCGCATTTTACACCCCAAGGAGTTTTTCCTGCAACAAATTCGCATCCATATTTATCTGCGTAATCTTTGATACGTCCGCGCCTCACATTTTTCAATTCCATAAGGAACGCCAATTTCTCAGCATCGATACCATTCGCATCATAAACGTATCCTGAAGAATCAGAAGCAGTAACCACTTTCGCACCCAGTTGAGTTGCTTTTTCAATGGCATACTGCGCAACGTTTCCAGAACCTGATACAACCACTGTTTTTCCTGTGAAATCCAATC
Source organism: Bacteroidota bacterium (assembly GCA_016868835.1). Lineage (GTDB taxonomy): Bacteria > Bacteroidota > Bacteroidia > Flavobacteriales_D > Sanyastnellaceae > CAIZGX01. The sequence goes on from VGFR01000010.1 coordinate 26,444, forward strand.
CTTTCGTACCTAACATTTCTTGAGCGAAATATACCGTTCCGTATCCGGTTGCTTCTGGACGAATCAAAGATCCACCCCAGTTACGTCCTTTTCCGGTCAATACGCCTGTAAATTCATTTCGAAGACGCTTGTATTGGCCAAACATGAATCCAATTTCGCGACCACCAACACCAATGTCTCCGGCAGGCACATCAGTGTCTGCTCCAATGTGTCTAGACAATTCGCTCATGAAGCTTTGGCAAAATGCCATTACTTCACGGTCTGATTTTCCCTTTGGGTCGAAATCTGATCCACCTTTACCACCACCCATGGGCAACGTGGTTAAGGAATTTTTAAAAATCTGCTCGAATCCTAAGAATTTCAAGACAGATAAATTCACTGTTGGGTGAAAACGCAAACCGCCTTTGTAAGGACCTATTGCGCTGTTAAATTCAACGCGGTATCCGCGGTTAACTTGAATTTCTCCTTTATCATCTACCCATGGAACACGGAAGATGATTGTTCTTTCAGGTTCAACAATACGATCTAGAATTTTAGCATCCTTATACTTCGGATGGTTTTCCATAAAAGGAATAATAGCTTCAGCTACTTCCTGAACCGCTTGTAAAAACTCAGGTTCGCTCGGGTTCATTGCCCGAACTTTCGACATGAAGGCGTCAATTTGCGCTTGATGTTGTTGTGACATGGTTTTCCAAAATTTATGGGGCGAATATACACAGATTTGAATTAGTTGAACGCTGATTAAAATTTCATAGGCAAAGCGATTTATGTTTTACTTTGCGGGTTGGAATTTTTTACATTATGTGGGCATCGATTGCAGCCTTTATTTTACGAAATCGTGTATTACTCGGAGTAATTACACTTCTGCTTACTGCATGGATGGGTTGGGAAGCTCGAAAAGTTCGCATGAGTTACAAATTCAGCGGGGTGCTTCCTCAAGATGATTCAACCTATGTTCAGTACCAAAGGTTCATTAAACAGTTCTCAGAAGATGGGAACGTGGTGGTGGTTGGATTAGACGACTCGGAAATTTGGGAACTTCAAAATTTCAAGGCTTGGAAAGATTTAGGTGATGAATTGAAGCAAATTACGGTTCCGGTAGATACCCTTATTAACGGCCAACTTCAATCCATACAAAAAAATGTTGTTGATTCTGTTTTTTCGGTTGCGCATTGCTACGAGATGTATGCTGACACCACAGAACAAAAATTCAAATTCAGAAAAATAGGTTCGGGCACACCTGGTTCACAGCTAGAATTAGATAGCTTACATGAGCGAATTACCTCGCTTCCATTCTACGACGGGTTATTATACAAGTCGAAATCTGAAGCTACGCTCATGATGGTTTTTGTGAATGCGCAACTTTTTAATTCAGAAAACAGGGGGAATGCGGTTGAGCAAATTGTAGAGAAGACCAATTCATTTACCAATCACACTCGAATAGATACATACGTTAGCGGACTTCCCTTCATTCGCACGCAGATGACCACCAAAGTCAAAGCGGAGTTGAAATTCTTTACTCTTTTGTCTTTGTTGGTAAGTGCGGTCTTACTCTTTATCTTTTTCCGAAGCATTCGTGCAGTATTGGTTTGCATGTTAATCATAGGAATTGGCGTAGTGGTATCTATGGGAACCATTGCCATGTTTGATTATCCAATTACTATGCTCATGGGGTTAATTCCTCCATTAATGATTGTTATTGGGGTACCTAATTGCATTTACTTACTGACCAAATACCATCAAGAATTCATTCGTCATGGCAATAAGATGCGTGCCATGTCTCGCGTTATTCAAAAAGTGGGTGAAGCGGCCTTCATGATTAACGCAACAACTGCAGTAGGATTTGCGACTTTCATTTTTGTAGAAAGTGATTTATTAAAACAATTCGGGGTCATTTCAGCATTGAATGCTTATGTTTTTCATTTCGTTGATAGCCTTCCCCATTTTGTTCTCCTTTACAGCTGCGCCGAAGGCCCGACATTTAAAGCATTTAGACATGCGTTGGTTGTATGCCTTTTTAGAGAAACTTGTTCGTGCCATTACCAAAAACCGAAGTGTCATTTACATTATTACCACAGTGATCACTGTAGTTTCTATGTATGCCATGACCATGGTAAAAACAACTGGGAACATTGTAGATGACTTACCCGATAGCGATCGCGTAATTACAGATTTGCGATGGTTTGAAAAAAGGTTCGATGGCGTTATGCCCTTTGAAATCATGATTGAGGCGAAACATGGTAAGATTTCGCATCCGAAGACCATTGCTCGTATAGATAGTTTGCAAAGTGTGTTAGATACCTTACCGAGAGTGTCAACACGGTTATCGCGTTCACTATCCATTGCAGATGCAATGAAATTTGGAAGACAAGCTTATTTTGAAGCGAAGCTAGGCGGAGACGCTTCAGATTACAAGCTCATTCGAGGGGGTGAACGCATGGAGATTGGTCCTTATTTCGAATCTTCCGACAGCAGTGCAAAAGGGAATGGAAATTCAAAATACTTGAATTCATTTATTGATGATTCATTGAAAAAAACCCGAATTACAGCGCAAGTTGCGGATATTGGTACATTGGCTATGGATAGTTTATTGAGTGATTTGCAACCCCACGTGAATCGCTTGTTTCCCGATAGTCTTTACCGCGTTACCATGACTGGAACGAGCATTGTATTTTTGAAGGGGACCACTTATTTGGTAGACAATTTATTTAGTAGTTTGTTGTTCGCAATTGGCGTAATTTGTTTGTTGATGGCGATCATGTTCCGTAGCATTCGTATGGTTATTATATCACTTGTTCCGAATGTTATTCCTCAACTGATTACGGCCGGATTTATGGGTTTATTCAACATACCCTTGAAACCATCAACCATACTTGTATTCAGCATTGCATTTGGGATTACGGTAGACAATACCATTCACTTTTTAGCGAAATATAGGCAAGAATTGCGTGGTCAGGGTTGGAACATTAAACAAGCGGTGTTATTGGCAGTGAAAGATACAGGGGCGAGTATATTGTTTACGAGCATTGTCTTATTCTTCGGCTTCGGTATGTTTGTATTCTCTGAGTTTGAGGGAACGCGTGCGTTGGGAATATTAACTTCGCTGACATTATTCACGGCCATGCTTACGAACTTGGTTGTACTGCCGGCCATGTTATTGAGTTTGGATCATTACGTGAGCACGAAAGCATTTGCAGAGCCCTTTGTTCAGGTCATTCATGAAGAGGATGATTTGTCATACGAAGACTGGCAAATGAAGCGAATAGACCCAACAATGACAGCTGGGTTTCACGAAGATGAGCACGAAGATTAAGCTTCTTGTTTTACCTCGTTGATTGATTTCTCAAGTTCATTGAGTTCAGCTACAACCTCATTTGTTGCAACTTCATCATATCCTCTCAGTCTTTCAATAATGAGACGAATGCGAGACACCCCTGCTTGAAGTTTTCCTTTGGTTTTTTGCCATGAACTTGCACCACCATTTTGAGTTAGCCCGCGTGTATTGAGTTCGTACCTATCAATGGCGTTGAGAATACAAACGCGCAGGTCGTTTTCGTTCCAAGGTTTTGCAACATAACGGTACACTTGTCCTCTATTAATAGCATCAATGACTGCTTCAATATCTGCATAACCTGTAACTAATATTCGCACGGCTTGTGGAAAATCTGCCAGGGTGAGTTCGAAAAATTCCACTCCACTTAGCTCTGGCATTTTTTGATCGCTCAGAATTACTGGAACCTCGTTGCTATTGAGATATGCTACGGCTTCTTGGGGCGACGTTGTTGTGAACACATCGAATTCTCTGCGGAACAGAGCTTTGAATGCAATTAGATTATGTTCTTCGTCATCAAGATATAAGATTTTTATTTTGTCTGAAAGGTTATCCATGCAGTTGATTTGTTATTGGCAAATGTATAGTAAAGCGGGTACCACCTTCGGGTACATTTTGGAAATCGATGATGCCGTTGTGTTCGGCAACAATACCGTGAACAATGCTTAAGCCGAGGCCAGTACCTTCACCAACGTCTTTGGTGGTAAAGAAGGGCTCGAAAATTTTGTCGTGAATTTGATCTGGAATACCGACCCCATTATCGGAAATATGAATGAGAATATATTCATTTCGTTGAACAGATTCAATGGTAATGATTCGGTCTTTTGGCTGTCTATTTGGAAGTTTTGTTGCCTGAACTGCGTTGGTAATTAAGTTCATGAAAACTTGGCTGAGTTTACCCGGATAGCAGTCAATTTTGGGAAGATCTTTTGCTAAGTGTATGTTGAGCGTTACTTCCGCTTTTGTCATATTCTTCATGACTACAAGAGTTGAAGAAAGGCATTCATTGATATCTGCAGAGACGCGTTCACTTTTATCCATTCGCGAGAAGATTCTCAATCCTTTCACAATTTCAGCAGTTCTTTTAGAGCCTTCTTCGATGCCGTTTAGGAGTTGCGATATTTCTTCTTTCAGGAAGTCGATTTCAAGATTTTTATATTGAGCTTTGAGATTATTTAATTTGAGTTGTAGATCGCTATCATTTTCGAGATTGGCGTATTGTTCAAGGAGAGACAGAATATCTTGAACATCGCGTTTTAAAGGGCCAACATTAGATTGAACGAAGTTGATTGGATTGTTGATTTCATGGGCTATACCAGCGGTCATTTGGCCCAAGGATGCTAGTTTTTCCGATTCAACGAGTTGCTGTTGGGTGGTTTTCAGATCGGCCAGCGCTTGATTAAGTTCTGAATTTCTATTTTCTAGATCAAGCGTACGTTCATGCACTTTATTTTCGAGGTAGGTGTTTTGTTCTTTCACGAGCCTCTCATTTTCTTGCATGGTTGTAAAAGCGAGTTGTTGTGAAATTTCTTTTTCTTGTTTGAGTACATTAATCCGATCTGCCAATGCGAAGGAAAGGAGAAGAATTTCAATAACAGAACCAACGGGCAATGCGAAGTTTGTGAACGTATTGAATGGCAGTAGTCCGAAATTTCGCAAAGCATAGACCATTAAACCCACTATAAATAAACACCAAGACAGAAGAAAAAATCTCGCAGGTCTAAATCCTGATCTAATAGCCTTCATGGATGCAAAGATCAAGATCAATGCAGAGGCAGCGCCAAGATTAAGAATTAGCTGTACATAAAAATGCTTGCCAAAAAAGGAACAAACAATGGCAAATAAATACAAGCTTAAAAAAACATTTAACACTTTATGAATTATAGGCACAAATTCTTTTGTTCTGATAAAGTTTTGTGTGAATAAGATTGTTGCCACACCACTTAGAGCTGGAATTATAGATATTAGAATTGATTTGATTTCAATTTCGGGTGGAAACCAAGATTGTATAAAACCATAAAGAACAAATTGAGTAATGCCTACCGTAGAAATATAAAAAATATAGTAGAGGTAAACATTATCTCTTACAGTAAAATAAATAATTACGTTGTATATGAACATTGCCAATAATATTCCCAAGTAAATCAAGAATATTGAATTTTCAGACTCCTCTGTCTTCTGAAGTGTACTCAAATCAGAAAAGATTATTGGAACGAGAAGCTGATCATAACTACTCACAACAAGTAGCAACTCCAATTTGTCGGTCCCATCATTTACGAGTGGAAATGAAATACGTCCCTCATTACTGACGAGTTCACCACCTGTATGAGAATATATTGAATCATTTGTTACCTGAAAAAACTCAATGCTATCAAGTATTGGATTATCTATTAAAAGAATCTTATCACCACTCCAAAAATCTTTTGAAACTATTTTTCTAATCCGTATTGTATACTTATCCTCAGAAAGTCCAAAATTCAAATTCTCACCTTGATTTTGTATCCATCCTAATTTTTCTGATGACCGAATCTCTGATTTTGAAATCCTCCCTGAAATAAATTCAACTTGCCCAAAAATATTTAGGCAACTGAAAACAGAGATCACGAATAATATACTGACTCTATTCATATTGAAAGCGCATATTCAATTTTAGTAATTCCATTTCCTATTGATTCTTCGCACAAAATCAATGGATTTTGACGTATCTCAATGATTTTTTTTCTTTCATTCTCATCTGAATCGAACATGTGATTAACATCTCTCTGCAGAGTAATATGTGCAAATTGATTCGCACCGTCGTAATAGATTCTTCCACCGTCTGCCAAAGATTCAACGAGTCGAAAACCATATTTGGAAGAAATACGATATGTGTAGGCTGAGCAAAGGGCTATAACTGATTGGAAATTCAATATGCCCGCTAAGGCTAAAGCGGCTCGAATACTATAAACACTACCTATACCCAATCCAGCAACAGCAACAGAGTTCCAAAGACCGCATAACTCCACAATTGGCGGGTTAAATACACTCAAATATTCGTTTAAGTTTGGTATGTCATCACCGACTGCACTTTGAATAGGCAATTGTATTTTATCACCTATTTTCTGTAATCTTGACCCTCCATATACCTCGCCCTCTGGCGATTCAATTACAATAACATAGGTGTCAGGATTAAACATCCACTCTTCTGTTGCACTCGATAATTTAAATCCAAAAGCTTCTAGAACACCTAAATGACCCACCCTAAACTGCATACAACTTTCAAAATCATCAACAGCTCTAAATGCACGAATTCTGAGTTCGGGTATACTACTTTCTGATGCAGAAATACTAAAACTCATTAGCTAAACCTTTCTGATATATCCAAATAATACCGGCCACTATTGATATGCTCTCCTAGTAAGAGTTTTCTTGACAATATAGTAGCAGTTGCCCCCCCAAACATGACATCACCACCCAATTGAGGCCATGTATCCAATGTCCTCCCTATCTCTTTGAAAGACTCTACTCCTCTTTTTGACGCACTATTCAGATCTACAAATCTCATTAATACTTCTTTGTTTGTTGATCGCAATAACAATTCTATTTCTGAATCCTTTATTAATCCATGGAAAATTTCTTCGACGAACCTATAATCTTCGACATCCAATAGTCCCCGGTCACTTGTCTCCATCAATAATGGAATTCTTTTTTTTCGTGCCTCAATTCTTAACAATAGTTTAACTATACCAGAATCACATTCATCTACTACAAGGTCAATTCCATTGCTATCATTAAAAAATGATTGAATATTTGAAGAATCAATACCCACATCATAGGTTTTAACAATAATAAACGGGTCTATTTCCAATATCCAACGATAAGCAAGCTGCACTTTTGAGACACCAACGTCTTTTATTCC
>VGFR01000011.1 GCA_016868835.1 Bacteroidota bacterium
CAATTGCCGGGAATCTTCTACCTTTTTCTATCTCTGCAATGACCCCATATTTTTTGACCAAATTCAGGTCAGTTCCACTTAAACTTCTACCATGCAAAAAAACAATTACCGGCCAATCTACTGTTGTGTCTGCATTGTAATTTTCCGGAGTTGAAATCCAATAGGAATATGGAGCTTTTGTTTTAGATACGGGAATCACGCGGCATTCTTGCGCCGACACTTCAAACATGAGCAGACAACATGCAATGAAATGAATAATGAGATGTGTTACTTTCATAGGCAATGCAAAGATAACGTGTAAATTTGCCTCATGGAAAATGCACTGAATTGGGCTCGTGAACAAGATGCCGCTGACGCACTGAATCACTTTCGAACAGAATTTTACTTTCCGCAACATGCTGGAAAAAATGTTCTTTATTTTACAGGTAATTCATTAGGACTTCAGCCAAAAGGTGTTCAGTCGTCTATTCAAGAGGAGTTAGATGCTTGGAAAACATTTGGAGTTGAAGGCCATTTTGAGGCCAAGAGACCTTGGTTCAATTATCATGAATTTTTCACTGAATCATTGGCGAAAATTGTGGGTGCGAATAGTTCAGAAGTGGTTTGCATGAATCAGCTTACGGTGAATTTGCATTTGTTGCTCATTAGTTTCTATCGCCCCAAAGGAAAACGAGTTAAAATTTTATTTGAATACAAGCCCTTTCCTTCTGACCGATATGCCTTTGAATCGCAAGCCAAACTGCACGGACTTGATCCCAATGAGGTATTGGTAGAAATGCAGCCTAGAGCGGGTGAAGTATTGATTCGGGAAGAGGATATACTGGCTAAGATCAGTGAACTTGGTGACGAATTGGCCATAGTTTGTTTTGGGGCTGTAAATTATTTTTCTGGGCAACTTTTTCCGGTTGAGAAAATTGGAGTGGCCGCTCATGCTGTGGGGGCATTGATTGGATTAGATTTGGCACACGCTGCTGGAAACGTTCCGTTACAATTGCACCAATGGAATATAGACTTTGCCTGTTGGTGCAGCTATAAGTACATGAATAGTGGTCCAGGTGGTGTGAGTGGGATATATGTGCACGAACGATTTCATGGTTCTGAAGTTTTACGTCTCGCGGGGTGGTGGGGAAACAAAGCAGAGACGCGCTTTTTAATGGGGAATTCCTTCGATCCCACCTTATCCGCAGAAGCATGGCAATTGAGTAACGCTCCTGTTTTTAGTATGGCCGTTCACAGAGCCGCATTGGATTTGTTTGATCAAGCGGGAATGGAACAATTGAGAATGAAATCAGAAAGATTAACTGCTTATTTAGAATTTATTTTTGATGACTTATGCAAGACAGGTATTGCGTTGGAACAATTGACTTCACGTAGGTCAAATGAGAGAGGTTGTCAGCTCAGTGTTCGTCTGAATGGAAAAGATAAGTCGTTCGTGAAAACCTTGGCTTCAGAGGGAGTGGTGGTAGATTGGAGAGAACCAGATGTAATTCGAATGGCCCCTGTGCCACTATACAATTCGTTTGAAGATGTATTTCAGTTCGGACAGATTATGCGCAAACTCTATGGAATCAATTGAAAAAAAAGAGCTTTTCCAGCACTCCACAGCAGTTTCAATGATGCCAATAACATCAGCAATGCAAAGGCGAATTTAATTTTATTGATGTCCAATTTGTGCGCGTAATGCCCTCCAGCAAGTGCGCCCAAAACAAATGCGGAACCAATAATTAAAGAAGCAGAAACATCTACGTTTCCTTGCTTGTAATAATGCCACACGGCTAAGAATCCCACCGGTAGAAGAAGCACGGCTAGACTTGTTCCTTGAGCAGCCAATTGAGTGAATCCAAGCAAATAAACCAAAGCAGGAACAATGATGAGTCCGCCACCGACTCCTACAAATCCACTTAACAGACCCGCACAAAGGCCTATGATAATGAGAATAAGAATGGAAGTAATGGTCATTGGATTCTTCATATTTCGTTTGGTGAAATTATGAATTTCCTTTGTTTTGGATTGAATTCGTTTATTTTTGTTCGAAATAATTTTGAAAACAATGAATTTTCCAGCCGATTTAAAGTACACCAAAGACCACGAGTGGGTTAGAATTGAGGGCAATGTTGCTACCGTAGGAGTAACAGATTTTGCTCAAAGCGAATTGGGTGATATCGTTTTTGTAGAAATAGAAACCGAAGGTCAGTCTTTGGCTGTTCACGAAGTTTTTGGTACGGTGGAAGCTGTGAAAACTGTAAGTGATTTGTTTATGCCTGTGAGTGGTAAAATAATTGAAGTAAATGCTGGCCTTGCTGATGACCCAGCAAGTGTGAATAACGACGCATACGGTGCCGGTTGGATGGTGAAAGTGGAGTTGGAAGCTGGTGCAGATATGAGTCATTTGATGGATGCTTCTGCATATGAGGCAATGGTTAGCTAATCTCAATAAAAATTCGAAAAAGGTCGTCCTATTTCTTTGGACGACCTTTTTGTTTGTTATTCATTTTATTCCCGGAAAAACATTGCCTCAAGAATCTTGGATGAGCCAATATCACATAGACAAATTCATCCATTTCACTGTTTTTTTTCTTTCCAGTTTGATCTATACACAATTGATTTTAAGAACACGTCACAACCGGTGGTTTCTGTGCTTTCTTATTTCACCTCTTTTTTTTGAGTGGGGTCAATCCCTTCTTTCTTTGGATCGTAATTTTGAGTTTTTAGATTTGCTCGTTGACTACTTTGCTATTTTAGTTTTTTTTGGATTGGTATGATTTTAAACATTCGTTTAATTCGTTGAAAATCCAAGATTTGTTTCTTATTTGTCATAATTTTGCATCCTCTTAACCAAAACAAATGAATCAAAACTTTTTTGCGGCTAAGGCTGCATTGAAAACGTCGAGTGCCTCAATGTATCGCGGGATGATTAATCTGGCGGTTGCCTTGATGGTTTTTACTCTGGTTACATCAGAGGTATTTGGTCAGAACTTAATCACTGTTCCTTTTACAAATGGTTTTGTAGGCTTGAATACCGGAAACAATTCGGCAGGTAGTTGTTATTATTTCTCTGGAGCACAGGGTTTGGGTTGGACAAATATTCAATTTGCCCAAAACTCACCAACCAATATTTTTGTTGCTCAAGGAAATGATATCATTGGTAGTGTGCTTATCACGGATTTCAATGGAGTAGAATACGAAATCCCTGGTTTTATAAAATGGCGAGCCCCCTCGGGTCAAGTAACAACTATGGTATTTGAACCTTCAGCTGGTTCTGTTTTTTCATTGGCAACCAATGGATTCAATGGGTCAATGGAATGATGAACGCATGCTAAATGATATCTGCACCAAATACCACGAAGGACCAGCTTGCGAAGGAAAAGTAGTTTCCACTTGTTCTGAAGAAGAGCATCAGAAAAACAGAAGAACGGAATTCATCATTACAAAAATGAAATAGTTATTTCTGAAAAGCATTTAAAGAGGCGATGATCATCGCCTCTTTTTGTTCCCGGCTTCCCTTCAGTACAACGTAGTTATCACTTGAAGCTATAAGTTTTTTTTCAATTTGAGTAAAGACAAGAAGTCTATCTTCTACACGCGGTAGTGATCGCAACGGGTCCATTTCCCATGGTATATCTGGATAACACAAAAACGTAAGGTGAAATTCAGAATTAGAAAGCGGCACGTCCATTTGAAATTCCCATTCGTTCCAAACTTCCAACATGCACCAATCACCATCAAAGATCACAAAGTCATGGGTACTATCGGCTCCATATTGCGCCAAGCTTATCTCCATAATATGCTTGAAATCTTCGATGTTTGCTCGCTGTTTTTTTTTCGATTCTAGAAAAATCCGTGCATATTCTGCAACATATACTGCATTTGAAAGGCGCTCTGCAACCCACTTCGCGAAAGTAGACTTTCCCGAAGATTCAGGACCGGTAAATGCAATGCGTATCGACATCTTTTTTGTTACTTTGCAAAGATGTCACAATCTTCAAGATTAAACAATAAATTAAAACAACGCGATTTCAAACTGAACGCATTGTTGGAACTAACGGAAGCAATCAACGCCAATTGGTCTGAAGAAGAATTGCTGTTTCAGTTTCAAAATATTGTAGATGTGCATTTGGGCATAAGCAAATTTGCTTTGTACGTTAATCGTGGTGCATGGGAATGTGTGCTTAATTATGGTGAAGGAAATACTGCGTTTGAAATCCCGGATAGAGAATTTTTCTTTGAAAATACGGGCGTGTCATTTTCAGAAAATAGTGAGTATGATGTGCTCATTCCGGTTTTGCATAACAACGAGCCTTTGGCACTGGTTTTAGCCGGTGACCAGCAAGAGTCAATGGGAATTAGCCCTGCGGTTAAACACATGCATTTCATTCAAACCTTAACTTCCGTTTTGGCTGTTGCTCTTGAAAACAAGCGCCTACTTGTCAATTTTGTGCAACAAGAAAGACTCAAAAAAGAATTGGAACTTGCAGCTGAAATGCAGATGATGCTTCTGCCCTCTGTGTTTCCGAATACACCTTTTTGGGATGTGCAAGGGCTGTATAGGGCCCATCAGCAAGTTGGGGGTGATTATTATGATGTTTTTGAAACACAAAACGGAAAGTGGGTTTTTTGTATTGGCGATGTTTCAGGAAAAGGAATGCCCGCTGCATTTCTCATGTCGAATTTTCAAGCATACGTGCGGAATGCTTTTGAAATGGAGCAAGTAGATTTTTTGAAGCTCGCAAAAAAACTCAATGAACGTGTTTGGAATGCTGCTCAAGGAGAGAAATTCATAACCTTTTTTCTAGCGGAGTTTGATCCAAATTTGAATGCGGTTCGATACATCAATTGTGGTCACAACCCTATTTTACACAGAACGCAAAGTGGAATAAATGAATTGAAGGCCACCTCTATTGGCCTAGGTATGCTCGATGAATTGCCGTTTGTTTCTGTTCAAGAGGTGCGTGTCTCTTCCGGAGATTGCATGCTGTGTTATACAGATGGATTGGTGGAAGTTGAAATTGAGCAAGATGAAGATTACGGATTGGAGCGTGTGAAGGAAAGCATGTCTAAGGCAAAAACATCGAAAGATCTTGTGTTCGATGTTGAACAGGCTGTTCATACGGCCAGAGGTGAAAATCTATTTGCAGATGATGTGGCTATTCTTGGTTTGAATTGGAAATAACATTTTCCTTTTCATGGTAAATATCCATGGACACAAGAATGGCGAAAAAAGCCCAAAAAGGAACGGAAGCTTTATCGGTGTCGAGGTAATTATTCAAGGTGCCATGAACGAAGTAGGTGAACAATCCCAAAAACACCATGGCAATTGTTATTTTGTTTTCTCGAATGCGCGCTCGGTAATAGAGTTTAAATCCAAGATGCAATAGATAAAATAGAATAGCTAAAACAAGTACAGTTCCGAAGATGCCTTGTTCTGCCAAAGGGCCCAGGTATTCGCTGTGAGCATTTCCACCATCACCGTTGTTAGTGGAAATAATGGTCCTGTCTTTCGCACGTTGGAAAGGCGCATATACAAATTGATACGTGCCAGGTCCCCACCCGTAAAATGGTCTTTCCTGAAATAAAGCCAGGGCACAATTCCATCTATTCAATCGTTCTAAGTTTGAAGCGTCAGAAGAAACATTGGAAATGGAACTTACGTGTTCGTCTAACTTATCAGAACTTTCTTGCTTGTTTTGCCCCAATTGCTGCTCAATGCTGCTCCAAGATAAAAGCAAGATGGCTATGGCACTGAACGTTGTAATGAGGACCGTCTTTAATTTAATTTTCAATAGCAAAACAACAAACAATACTGCTGCCGCGAATACACTAATCCATGCCGCACGTGTGTATGATAATACCAATCCAATGGTAATCACCAAGAATGCCAGGTAGTAAAGAAAAGTAAGGAGCGCATTTTTCTTGGATAAGAAAAGTTGACCAATAACCACCGGGAAGAACATGGCAATTACAGCACCATATGACGTATGATCTTTAAAAAAGGGTTCCATGACCCAATGCGCACTCTCTTTGTCGAATAAAAATTGAGCATGGCGAAACACCGTGTATCCAATAACCACCATAAAAGGAGCAAGGTAAAATCCGAAGAAACGATTGATGTTTTTTGGATTTTGAAACAGTTGTGTTCCTATCAAATAAAAACCACTAATAAACCACAAGCGAGTAGCAATGAACTTGAATGAAACTACAGGAAATTCACTGGTTATCGCAGTGAAAATCATCCACAACAAATACAAACCCAGAAGCTTGGTGAATGGATGTTTGTAGATGGTTTGGTCTACGCTTTGTCGAGATAAAATTTTATAAATCATTAATACCAATAAAGCCGCAATAATGGGTTCAGTTGGAAGGTACATGCCTATGGGCGCAATTTCCAATGATTCAAGATTAATACTGAGAGGGGTAGATAAAACAGTGAAGAACCAGATCCATTCAATTCTATAAATGGCTAGCCAGAATGCAAAAACAAGTAATGGAATGAGCGCAATGAAATACCATTCAAAGGCAATGCAAATGGCTTGAATGAGTGCGAATAAGACGCCCCAAAAGAAAAATTGTTTTGGACTGAGTTGGAACGTTGCAGCGTTCATAGACTAGTCAAATTTTTTCAAGAGATGTAAATTCTCCCGAACTAAAATAGCGGCCACCCCAAATACAAAGGCAGATATAGCAGAAATAACCACAATTAACCATCGAACGGGATAAGATTTTTTATCTGCAGCCGCTGCTTTGTCAACTACCAATTGCGAGGATAAACGCGATTCAACGTCAATTTTCATTAAATCAAATCGTTTGCGTAAAACTTGCATTTTTTCATACCCACCATCAATTTCACTCTCCAGTTTTTTATACTGTGTACCATATTGAGAAAGGAAATCCATCTGATCTTTAATCTCTTGAGCACGGTCTGGGTGTCCCTCTGCAATGGCAGTTCCATACTGCTCGGTTAAATAAGCAATCTGGTCCTTGTAGCTATAAACCCCACGGCGCTGCAGTTGCTGCATGCTGTCTTCAAGGGTTTTAATTTCAATTTGTAAAGCTTCCAAAGAAGATTTGGCATAAAGGAAGGCGGTCATGGCACGTTCACTTCTCATCTTATTACTCACTGAATCTGTAAGGGCAGCAATGTCATTGGCCATGTCACGGGCTCTTTCAGGACTTGCATCCATTACCGTAATTTCAATAGAGCCAAATCGAGTTAAATTGGCTGCAACATTGTCAGCATACAGTTTTCCAATGAGTGTGTTGGCTCCGCGATCTTCTTTTTTTATTTCATACACCTGCCACAAATTATATTTTTCAATGATGCGTGAACGAATCTGATCAGAGTTGATGATTTGCATTAAGCGTTCAGCATCTTCTTCTTCACCATAAGCAAGTAAATCTTGTTTTTTTACATCTTCCAATAACTGTTCACCAAAACTGTGTTGTTGGGAAGCAAAAAGAACAACCGTACTCTTGTATTTCTCTTCAATTAAGAACGAAGCTCCAGCAGCCAAAAGAGCAGCTATGAGCGTAAGACCTATCAGCTGCTTTCTCCATTTATAGACCAATACAAGCAGGTTCGAAGATTGTAGGTTGTTGTTTTCAGATTGAGTCATGGTTTTGGAAAAGTTGGCCCAAAGTTACGGGTAAATATCATTTTTGCCACATTAACACTTTTTTTCACTACTTATTGCCAAGGATGTATTATTTTTGCACCCGAATTTCAATTCTAAATAAATGTCAGCACAATCAGGTAAAGTTGTACAAATCATTGGTCCTGTGGTAGACGTAACGTTTCCAACAGGTCAAAAACTTCCAAACATTCTAGATGCTTTAGCAGTAAAGCGTAACGGCATGGATGATCTTATTCTTGAGTGTCAAAAGCACGTGGGTGAAGATACAGTGCGTGCCATTGCAATGGATGCTACGGAAGGTCTTCAGCGCGGTGCGGAAGTAGTTGCTTTAGGACAAAGCATTACTATGCCAACCGGAGATCAAATCAAAGGTCGTCTTTTCAACGTAGTTGGAACAGCAATCGATGGTATTGGTGAAGTAAGTAAGGAAGGCGGTTATGGTATTCACCGTGCTGCTCCCAAATACGAAGATTTGTCTACCTCTACCGAAGTATTGTATACAGGTATCAAAGTAATTGACTTGATTGAGCCTTATGCAAAAGGAGGAAAGATTGGATTGTTCGGTGGAGCCGGTGTGGGTAAAACGGTATTGATCATGGAATTGATTAACAACATTGCAAAAGCTTACGAAGGTTTATCTGTGTTTGCAGGTGTTGGAGAACGTACACGTGAAGGAAATGACTTGTTACGTGAGATGATTGAATCTGGCGTAATTAAATACGGCAAAGAATTCGTTCATGGAATGGAGAATGGTGACTGGGATGTAACGAAGGTTGATAAAGAAGAATTAGCGAAGAGCCAGGCAACATTGGTGTTTGGTCAGATGAATGAGCCCCCCGGATCTCGTGCTCGCGTAGCACTTTCAGGTCTTACAGTTGCTGAATATTTCCGTGACGGCGATGAAAAATCTGGTGGTCGTGATATTCTCTTCTTCATTGATAACATCTTCCGTTTCACTCAAGCGGGTTCTGAAGTATCGGCTCTATTAGGTCGTATGCCTTCTGCTGTGGGTTATCAGCCAACTCTTGCCTCTGAAATGGGAGCAATGCAAGAGCGTATCACCTCAACCAAGCGTGGATCTATCACTTCTGTTCAGGCGGTATATGTACCTGCAGATGACTTGACTGACCCTGCACCAGCAACCACGTTTGCTCACTTGGATGCAACCACTGTATTGAGTCGTAAAATTGCTGAATTGGGAATTTATCCTGCGGTTGACCCACTAGATTCTACTTCACGAATTTTAACTCCTGCAGTTGTTGGTGAAGAACACTACACATGTGCTCAGCGTGTGAAAGGAATTCTACAACGTTACAAAGAGCTTCAAGATATCATTGCCATACTTGGTATGGATGAATTGTCTGAAGAAGACAAATCTGCAGTTTATCGTGCAAGAAAAATTCAACGCTTCTTGTCACAGCCTTTCCACGTTGCTGAACAGTTTACAGGTATACCTGGGGTATTGGTTCCAATTGAAGAGACCATCAAAGGCTTCAATATGATCTTAGACGGGGAGTGTGATGCTTATCCTGAGGCTGCATTCAACTTGAAAGGAACCATTGAAGAAGCAATTGAAGCAGGTAAGAAAATGATGGCAGAATCTGCTAAATAAGAAAGTTAGATTGTATGCACGTTGAAATTATAACCCCAGAACATCAGCTCTTCACAGGAGAAGCATCATATGTTTTTCTTCCTGGAAGCGCTGGTGGTTTGGGAATTTTAAATAACCACGCTCCCCTTATTTCATCGTTGAAAAAGGGCGAGGTTCGCGTAAAAGATGCTCAGGGTAAAGAGCAAAGCTTCAGCATCAACGGCGGCACAGCTGAAGTGTTGAACAACAAAGTAATTGTTTTAGCTGAATAAATAATTTCCCTTGTGGGAAATGTATAACTTCCATTTGTATGAATTTAGAATTGATCCAATCCGATTCGCTTCGCGGCGAGTTGAAAATAACCATTGAACACGCTGACTACGCTGAAAAAGTAGATGCAAGTTTAAAAAACTACCGCAAGCGCGTTGAGCTTCCCGGTTTCCGTAAAGGAACGGTTCCTTCTTCATTGGTAAAACAACGTTTTGGAAAGTCAATTCTTGCCGAAGAAATAAATGGAATTCTTCAAGCGGAAATGTCAAAGTATATTTCTGAAAAGAATCTAGACCTTTTAGGTAGTCCCATTCCAAAAGAAGGAGACGATGTTGGAGATTGGGATAACCCTGCAACCTTCGTGTTCTCATACGAATTGGGATTTGCTCCAAGTTTAGATTTGAAACTTGACAAAAAGATGTCATTTACCATGAACAGAGTTGATCTTTCTGATGAACTTGTTAATCGTCAAATGAACGACTTCGCAAAGCGTCACGGACAACTTTCAAAACCTGAGGTGACTGAAGATGCAGACATGGTTATGGCTGAATTGACCGAGTTAAATGAAGATGGTTCAGTGAAAGAAGGTGGTATTGCAAACAAATCATCTGTCTTTATTGAATACATTAAAGACGAGGCAACAAAAGCTAGTTTAATAGGTAAGAGCATTGGAGATGTAGTGGTAGTTGATCCGTTCATGTTGAACGCAGATCATGAAGATTTATCACGCATGTTGGGTATTACGCAACATGAATTGCATCACTTAAATTCAAAGTTCAATCTGCACATCACGGAAATCATGCGTATGCTTCCCGCTGAATTGAACCAAGAATTGTTCGATAAACTGTTCGAACCCGGTGCAATTACTTCAGAAGAACAAATGCGCGAACGTGTAAAAGCAGATTTAGCAAACATGTTCGAAAAAGATAGCGAGTGGTTGTTCAAGCGCGACTTTGCGCGTCAAATCGTTGATTTAGTCGACATTCAACTTCCAGATGATTTCTTGAAAAGATTCATTACCATCACCAATGAAAAACCAATTGATGCGGTTACCTTGGAAATGGAATACCCCGGGTATGCAAGAGGTTTGCGTTGGCAGTTAATTGAAAATAAAATCATCAAAGAAAATGAATTGAAAGTTTCTGTAGATGATGCCATGGCTTTTGTAAAAGAACAGCTGGTAGAACGATTCAAATCGTACGGTTTGCCAGTAGACGAAGAGCGTGTTGAAGAATTAGCAAAACAGACGCTTTCCAAACAGGAAGAAGCGAAAAACGTTTACGATAGTTTGTACGAAACCGCAATCATGAAAGTGGTTATGGCAAATTGCAACATTGAAGAAAAGGCAGTTTCTTATGAAGAATTCCGCCACAAGTCTCAACACTAAGTGTTGAGACTTATTCTTCGTTCAAGAGAGACATCTTTTCTTTGATCTCGGAAATCTCGCGCTGCGCAGCCTTGATTTTCTTCTCAATCTCTTTTCTCATAGATTCAGCACCCTTACCTGTAAAGAATCCTATGTTGTTCTCGTATTGCTTAATGTCTTGATTGAGCTTGTCAATTTTGTCTCGCAAAATGTTACGCTCTTTTCGAACCCCTGTTTCACTGGTAGATTTAATATTACTAACACGTGCTTTAAAACGTGTCATCTCTTGCTCTTTGCGATCGGTATTGAGCTTTCCGTATTTCACATCCAATGCCGCTTTGTGTCTAGCTTGAATGGTTGCATACTTTTCTCTTGGAACATGACCAATGGCTTGCCATTTCTCATTGAACTCACGAAGCATGTTTAAATCGGTTCCCTTATTCCCCGTAAGCTCAGTATTCTCCAATTCAGTCAATAAAGCTTCTTTCAAAAGCAAGTTTTCTTCCTGTTGACCACTCAATTCTCCAAAGTGTTCTTTTTTACGTTGGAAAAATAAGTCACACGCACTGCGGAATCTCTGCCACAACTTCTGTTCTTCTTTGTCTGCACTTCCAACGGTTTTCCACTTTTCTTGCAACTGCTTGATGGCATCAGTAGCTTTTTTCCAATCGTCACTCTCTTGAATTTTTTTCGCTTCTGCAACAATAGCTTCTTTGGCAATCTTGTTGGCCTCGGCAAGTTTCTTCTTCGCTTCATAGAATTCTGTGCGCTTGGCAAAAAATAAATCACACAATCCACGAAACTCCTGCCACAACTCTTCATTTTCTTTTTTCTTCACCCAACCGGTTGTTCGCCACTCCTCTTGAAGTTTCATCACCTCATCTGTCCATTTATTCCATGAAGCATGCTGCCCCAATTCAATGGCAAGCACCTCCTTCATTTTTTCAATGAGGGTTTGTTTTTTCGCAAGATTCTCTTCGCTATTTTTATTCAGTACGTCATAGTGTGCTTGAATACGCTCTTGCTCAACACGTAAGGCGTTGAAAAACGTATCTCCTAATTCTTTGAAAATTTCTTTCGGAACGGGACCAATTTCTAACCATTCACGTTGCAGTTTTCTCACCAGAACTTCCAACTCATTGATAGACTCAATGGCAGTGAGTTCTGCCACTTGAGAAATCAATTCCTCTTTTCTCTTCTGATTAACTTTTAAATCGTTCGCCTGTAATTCTTTGTAAATATTAATGTGGTAGAAGAAATCTTGATTTGCTTTATTCCAGCGTTCAATGAGAGCCGGATACTTGTCTCCAGGAACATCTCCTGTAGCGTCCCAATATTCTTTAATTTCCTTTTGAACAGAAAACGCTTTTCCAATGTTTTCTTCACTTTTTGAAAGACGCTCCATGCGGTCACACAAATCAGTTTTAATTTCGAAATTGCGTGCACGTTCAGCAGCGAGTTTTTTTCCTGCCTCCTGAATTTTATCTTCATACTCTTTCAGCAACTCCTGAAATTTCCCCTCAAGTTCGTGTGGCGTGTAAGTGAATTCAGCATCTGGATTTTCTAAATTAACTGCGCGAAATTCTTCCAATTGAATATGCTTCTCTTTGGTTGTTTCGGATTTCCATTCGCCACGAATAGTTCTCACCTGGTCACGCACGCTCATAATGTCTTCCGCCTGGAGCACACTTGTAAACTTCTCTATTAATTCCGCTTTCATCTTTGGGTTGTCGTCAAGAGTTGCGCGAATTTAACACGAAAACTCTGAAAATCTTTCTCTTATTGTACTTTTGGAAATAGAATGGAAACAGAGGTGGAATACTCGGTTGTATTGGCGAAAATGAAGACCTATTGCAACAAGGCTGAACGCTGTGAAAAGCAGGTTAAAACCAAGATGCAACGCTTTGCTGTTCCCTTCGCCATGCAAAATGATATCATTGCAGCCCTTATTTCAGAGAATTTTATGAATGAAGCACGCTTTGCTTCTGCTTTCGCTAATGACCATTTCCAATTTCGTAAATGGAGTAAGTTGAAAATTAAAATGCACCTGAGAGGCCTATTCATTTCAGACAGAAACATTCAAGATGCCCTCTTAGAACTGCCAAATGACGCGGATGAATCATTAATTAAGGGTCTTATTCCAGTTTTGCAAAGGAAGTATCAATCCAAAGGGGCAGCTCAATGGAAATATGTGGCAAATGCATTGGTAAGAAAGGGGTTTGATACAGAGGTGGTTTTCCGATTGGTAAAAGAAGAATAATGTCAGAACTGTTGTACTTTTGCGTCCTAAATTTCAGACAAGATGGCGATTACACAAGACGCAATCCAGGACCTGAAAGAGCGCACGACAGCGCTCGGGAGGTACCTTTGACATCGAAGTAAAAAAACTTCAAATCATAGAGGACGAAAAGCAAACGCAAGATCCTAATTTTTGGAATGATCCCAAAAAGGCCGAATTGGTCATGAAACAAATTCGGGGAAGAAAAATTTGGACCGAAGCCTTCAGCCAATGTGAAATGGCCGTTGATGATGTTCAAGTGCTTTATGACTTTTTCAAAGAAGGTGAGATAGATGAATCTGAATTGGCTCAACAATTTGAGCTAGCGTCTGCTGCCGTGGAAGAGCTGGAATTCAAAAATATGCTTTCGGCTGAAGAAGATAACCTCAATGCAGTATTGCAAATTACAGCAGGAGCGGGGGGGACGGAAAGTTGCGATTGGGCAAGCATGCTCATGCGCATGTACATCATGTGGGGAGAGAAGAACGGATACAAAGTAAAAGAACTTGATTTGCAGGAAGGAGATGTGGCTGGAGTGAAACAATGTACTCTTGAATTTGAAGGTGAATTTGCTTTTGGTATGTTGAAAGGTGAGAATGGAGTGCACCGATTGGTGAGAATTTCTCCGTTCGATTCCAACGCCAAAAGACACACCTCATTCGTTAGCGTGTATGTCTATCCTTTGGCCGATGATTCCATAGATATTCATATTAATCCGGCCGATATTACCTGGGATACATTCAGATCTGGGGGCGCCGGCGGACAAAACGTGAATAAGGTTGAAACCGGAGTTCGTTTGCGTCACAAACCCTCTGGAATTATCATTGATAATACAGAAACGCGCTCGCAGCTTCAGAATAAGGAAAAGGCTATGCAGCTCTTGAAATCGCAATTGTATGAAATGGAATTGGCCAAAAGAAA
Source organism: Bacteroidota bacterium (assembly GCA_016868835.1). Lineage (GTDB taxonomy): Bacteria > Bacteroidota > Bacteroidia > Flavobacteriales_D > Sanyastnellaceae > CAIZGX01. Next base: position 14,055 of record VGFR01000011.1, read on the forward strand.
TGCAGCTCGTGATGAGATAGAGGCAGGGAAGAAGAAGATTGAATGGGGATCTCAGATTAGGAACTACGTTATGCAACCGTATAAATTGGTGAAAGATGTAAGAACCGGTGAAGAGACAAGCGACGTAGATAAAGTTTTAAACGGTGAAATTACCAACTTCCTCAAAGCCTATCTCATGGGTAAAGGAAAGGGAGTTGAACATACACAGGACGAATTATAACAACAATAACTCACACAAAATGGAAAATTTCCGAATTGAAAAAGATACCATGGGCGAAGTAAAAGTGCCTGCTCATGTATATTGGGGTGCACAGACAGAACGTTCTAGAAACAATTTCAAAATTGGACCCGAGGCTAGTATGCCAAGAGAAATAATTCAAGCGTTTGGAACTCTCAAAAAAGCTGCGGCTCATGCCAATCACGAATTGGGTGTGCTTCCGATTGAAAAGCGCGATGCCATTTCACGCGTTTGTGATGAGATTGTACGAGGTGAATTGTTCAATCAGTTTCCTTTGGTTATTTGGCAAACCGGTTCCGGTACCCAAAGCAACATGAATGTGAATGAAGTTGTTGCCAATCGCGCTCATGTATTAGCAGGTGGCCAATTGGGTGAAGGTGAAATGCTATTGAATCCGAATGACGATGTCAATAAATCACAATCGTCAAATGACACCTATCCAACCGCAATGCACATGGCCGCATTTGAAGCTGTTGTGAAGACAACTATTCCAGGTGTAACGAAGTTGAGAAATACCCTTCACCAAAAGTCGAGGGAATTCATGCAGGTGGTGAAAATAGGAAGAACACACCTGATGGATGCTACCCCAGTAACATTGGGACAAGAATTGAGTGGATATGTTGCTCAATTGGATCACGGTCTGCGGGCATTAAACAATACCCTGTCTCACCTTGGTGAATTGGCTCTTGGAGGAACCGCAGTTGGAACAGGAATCAATACCCCGAACGGTTATTCGGAATTGGTGGCAAAGAAAATTGCTGAATTCAGTGGTTTGCCTTTTACCTCAGCTCCAAATAAATTTGAAGCATTGGCCGCTCATGATGGTATTGTTGAAACCCATGGCGCACTGAAACAATTAGCAGTTTCATTGAATAAAATAGCCAATGACATTCGCATGATGGCCAGTGGCCCAAGAAGCGGAATTGGTGAAATTTTTATTCCTGAAAATGAACCCGGATCTTCCATTATGCCAGGAAAAGTGAACCCCACACAATGCGAAGCACTTACCATGGTGTGTGCCCAAGTGATGGGAAATGATGTTGCCATCACCGTAGGCGGAACGCAAGGTCATTATGAACTCAATGTTTTCAAACCCATGATGGCATACAACTTCTTGCAATCTGCCATTTTATTGGGCGATGCGTGCGTGTCATTTAACGACCATTGCGCCGTTGGAATTGAACCCAACTACAAACGCATAGACGAGTTGGTAAACAACTCACTCATGCTCGTAACCTCATTGAATACGAAAATTGGATATTATAAAGCAGCGGAAATAGCTAAGACTGCTCACAAAAATGGAACTACATTGCGTGAAGAAGCCATTCGCTTGGGGCATGTAACTGCTGAAGAATACGATGAAATTGTTGTTCCTGCTAAAATGGTAGGAAAACTTCCTGAATAATAGGTAACTTTAGACTATGTCAAATTCAAAAAATTACTGCGTAATCATGGCAGGTGGCGTGGGTTCACGCTTTTGGCCCATGAGCAGAACGGCATTCCCAAAACAGTTTCATGATATTCTTGGAACAGGTAGAACTTTGATTCAAATGACTTTTGATCGGTTTCTTCCGCTGGTGCCGAAAGAAAATATGCTGGTTGTTACCAATGAAAGGTACAAAGCGTTGGTATTGGAACAACTTCCTGAATTAAAAGAAGAACAAGTATTGTGCGAGCCCTTCATGCGAAATACAGCGCCGTGTGTGGCTTACGCTTCATTTTGGATTGCCGAACGTACGCAAGATGCAAACATTGTAGTGGCGCCAAGTGATCACCTTATTCTAAAAGAGAATGCGTTTGTTGCTGACATTGAATTGGCGTTCAAACAGGCAAACGAATCTAGAAATCTAGTTACACTGGGTATAAAACCCACACGTCCAGATACCGGTTATGGCTACATTCAATGGGCCGATGTAAAGGAAACTCCAGAAAGTCAGGTGAAAAAAGTAAAGACCTTCACAGAAAAACCAAACCTAGAACTTGCAAAAGATTTTATTGAAAGTGGCGATTTTTACTGGAATTCTGGAATTTTCATTTGGACCCTTCCATCTATTTTACAGGCATTTCAAAAGCATTTACCTGAAATGTATGCACAGTTTGAAGAAGGCAAAGGAAAATATAGTACGGCTAGTGAGAAATCTTTCATTGCTAACATGTATAGCACGTGCGAAAATATTAGCATTGACTACGGTGTAATGGAAAAAGCTAAAAACGTTAATGTAGTTCTTAGTGATTTTGGATGGAGCGATTTGGGTACGTGGGGAAGTTTGCATACCCATCTTCAAAAAGATGAGCACAACAACGGTACTGTTGGAAAACATGTCATGCTCTACAACTGCTCCGATACTGTGGTGCATGTGGAAGGAGAAAAACTGGTGGTGCTGCACGGATTAAATGGATACATTGTGGTAGACGCCGGACATTCACTTCTTGTGTGTAAAAAAGAAGACGAGCAAAAAATTAAGCAATTCGTTAACGATATAAAAATGAAAAAAGGAGAATCATGGGTATGAAAAAACTATGCTTCCTTGGCTTGGTCTTATTCGGTTCGCTTGTAACGTTTGGTCAACCAGATCCAGTTTTACCAGATCCTCCTCCTACGCCTGATTCGCTTGAAGAAGAACCTTTGGTGGTTTATGAAATCTCTCCCGAATATCCAGGTGGCAACGAGGCGATTTTCAAAGACATTATTAAAAATTTACAATACCCACAGTTTTGTATCGATGCCGGATTTGAAGGAAAGGTGTTTATTCAATTTATAGTAGAGAAGAATGGTAAAATATCGAACCCTAAAGTACTCAGACAACCCGAAGGAGATTATGGAAAGGCCATGGCTCAGGAGGCAATTCGTGCGGTAAGACTTTTAAAAGATTTCACTCCTGCCATGCAGAATGGGAGAGCTGTTCGCACTTACATGACTTTGCCTATTGTATTTAAATTAAATTAAAACATGCAAGAAAGTCTTATCATTTGTCCAAATGAGGACCTAGAACTGCATCAATTCAAAGCAGTTCAACGGGGCGAAATTCGGGTCAAACTCTCGGAGGTAGGTAGAAATAAAATCACCGCATGTAGGCATTTTCTCGATTCTTTTCTAGAATCAAGTGAGCATCCTGTTTACGGAATAAACACCGGATTTGGTTCCTTGTGCAACACTGAAATTTCACGAGAGGATTTAACCCTCTTGCAGAATAACCTGTTGCGTTCTCACGCATGTGGAATGGGTGACCAAGTGTCGAAGGAACTGGTGCGTCTCATGTTGGTGCTGAAAGCAAAGAGTCTTTCATACGGACACAGCGGTGTACAATTACAAACCGTTGAATTGCTTTTAGAGTTGTACAACAGAGATATTCTTCCTGTTGTATATGAACAAGGTTCATTGGGTGCCAGTGGTGACTTGTCTCCACTTTCACATTTGTGTTTGCCTCTCATTGGAGAAGGGGAAGTTCATTACAAAGGAATTAGGTGTGTGGCCAAAGAAGCCTTACAGGCGGAAGGATTGAGCCCAGTTGAATTGCAATCTAAGGAAGGCTTGGCCTTAATCAATGGAACACAATTCATGTTGGCTCATGCAGTCGGTGCACTTATAAAAACCGATCGTTTGTTCGGTTCTGCACTGGCCATTGCTGCTCTTTCAATTGAAGCGTTTGATGCGAGACCGGAACCATTTTTGGATTTAACGCATCAAGTGCGAAATCAATCAGGACAGCGAGTAGTTGCCCAAGCGCTGTGCAAGCTATTGGAGGGAAGTGAACTACAAACCCAAAAGAAAAGTCATGTTCAAGATCCATATTCATTTCGCTGCACTCCACAGGTTTTAGGTGCATCATTAGATGCCATTGAACATGTTAAGACGGTAGTAACACGAGAAGTGAACGCAGTGACAGATAACCCTATTATTTTTCCGGAAGAGAATCAGATAATTTCAGGTGGTAATTTTCACGGACAACCATTGGCGCTGAGTCTCGATTTCTTGGCTATTGCTCTCGCCGAAATAGCCAGTTTATCTGAGAGAAGAATATACAAGTTAATTAGCGGTCAGCGCAATCTTCCACCGTTTTTGGTGAAAGACGCCGGATTGAACAGTGGCTTTATGATTCCACAATACACAGCCGCATCTATTGTAAGTCAGAATAAACAATTGTGCACCCCCGCAAGTGTTGATACCATAGACAGCAGTAATGGTCAAGAAGATCATGTAAGCATGGGCGCCAACGCAGCAACGAAGTGCATGCGCGTGGTGAAAAATGTGCAACGTGTATTGGCTATTGAATGGCTCACTGCTGCACAGGCTTTTGATTTTCGTAAACCGAAGAAAAGCTCTGAATCTGTTGAAGATTTGCATCGATCCATTCGTGCAGTTGTTCCACACTACACACATGACCGGTTTCAACATGCCGACATGGCCCTTGTTTCAAGTTTATTGGATGAATAATTTTAATACGAATATGATAACTATGAAAAATGTTTTTTTGCTTTTTGTTTCTCTCGGATTTGGATTCATGCTTCATGCTCAAATGACTATTCAGGGCGATGTTGTAAATGTGCGCAACGCACCAAATGTAAGTGGTGCAGTAGTCGCAAAACTCAAACGATTCAACGAGGTCCGTGTTTTGGAAAAATCTTCTGAAGCAACCGTGAATGGCATTACAGACTATTGGTATAAGATTCAGTTTGGAAACAACCAAACAGGTTATGTTTTTGGCCAATTCACCTCGTACAAGCGTGAGGGACAGATTACAAGAACTATGGAACTTATAGATGTTTCATTAGGCGATTGCTATCATTTGGTTTTCGATGACGTTGATTTCGGATATGGAATAAATAACCTTGATGGAGTTCCAGATCTTGGAATGGAGCTTGATCGTGACGTGAAGATTTACACGGGTAAAAAGTTCATCGTAACTTATAATGATTTATTTGTAATGGGCACAGAGAACTGCAGTCCGGAAATGGAAGCTGTACTTATGCAAATACCAACCATCGTTCGCATTGAAATGGTTCGTTAATCATGTCAGTGTTTCACTACGAACGGGAATTGGAAACGATTCCCGTTTTTTTCGATCTCTATATAGTAAACACCATTGGTCAAGGATATGACAGAATAATTGGTTTTCATTTGCTGCAAAACAAACGTATCCAATAACTGTCCATCGCTGGTGAATAATGAGGCATGCTGACCCAATTCAAATACTTCAATGTTCAATATGTTTTGAGTGGGATTGGGGTATAAACGAACCTCGGCCATTCGATTGGCTACAGAAGAAGTGGTGGTGAAGCTTTGAGTCTGAATGGTGCATCCGTTTGCATCTGTAATCACGCAATAACTGGTTGTCATTTCGGGTATAAACGTATCTTCATTGGTGTCGCCGTGTTGCCAATTCCATTGATATGGAGGTGTTCCTCCGGCAGTGGTTATTTCGCAGGTTCCCACACCTAGACCACCTTCTATGAAGCCGTCAACCGTATAGCTCAAAGTATCGGGCTCAGTAATGCTCAAGGTCTGTTCGTACACGCAGCCGTTTGCATCTGTAATGGTGGTTGTATAATCTCCTGCATATAAATAAAGGGCACTGCTCCCTGTATTGAATGGGTCATAATCCCATGCATAGGAGTATGGTTCTGTTCCACCTGTTATGTTGTGGAAGATCCATCCGTTCAATCCACCATGACAGTCAACCATTTGTAAATTGGGGTCATTGGCAAACGATGCTGGTTCATTGATGGTGTCAATTACGGTTGTGGTGCAGCCGTTTGCATCGGTAACTTCTGCGGTGTAGATGCCCACGCAAATGTTATTCAGTCCTTGTCCGCCGGTAGATCCGTCGTTCCACAAAATTTGATAGGGAGGTGTTCCTGAAATGAAATTAAGGGCAATACTTCCATCACACAGTCCAAAGCAAGATACGTCTGTTGAGACACTTTCAACTTCAAGCGATGTGTAGGGAAATAATGTTGTGGGAAGTACTACACTGTTGCCCGCATTGTCTGTGACTGTTGCCGAGTAACTGCCAGGCCCACCTTGAATACTAATATCGGTGCTTCCATCTTGCCAAGTAACTGCATATGGAGGCAAACCACCGGAAATGGAAAGGGTAATGACACCAACGCCATTGGTTGAACAACTGGGTTGAATGATGTCATTGCTAACGTCTAAGGCAGGATATATGGTCAAAGAAGTATTTGCAACGGCATCACCAGAAGTAGATCCGGTTCCGTTTACTGCGTTGCCTGCAGCATAAAAGGTAACCGCATCAGCTAGGTTCGCTGGAGCGGTCCAACTGAATTGAAACACATTGTTGGTTGTTACGCCGTTTTGTTCAAGATACGTTCTTCCGGTAAATGCATTTTGTACTGTAATGGTTTTTTGTTTTACATTGGAAGCAAGATTACTATATCCTGCAACGGGTGTGTTTTCCGAACCACTTAACGCCGTTAACTGAAAACCGTATCCCCCCGGACTTCCCATTGAATTATTCACTGTAACACGCACTGTGTATGTATTACCCGCAGTATATTGCGTGGTTGGTATAGTAGCCCCTTCAGCAAACACTTGAATGCTAACACTTGCTCCGAAATTTCCTCCGTTGTGGCATTGTCCGCAGGTATTTTCACCTGGAGCACCTGTACTTCCCGAATTAGCTGCAGTAGCTCTTCCGTTGCTGTTTGATGCGAAAATGAAATATCCCACAGCGGAGATAAATAGCAATTGGATCCAATTTAAACGATTCATGAAATCAATTTTTTGTACAAGATACTAAAAAAGAATTCAAACATTTCATTTCATGGGCAATAATAGATGAACGCAATCGTTTCTTTCCCGTCTGAATATCTTTTTTACCGAAGTATATTCGCGAACCAAAACCAAACATATTGAAAGAGTTAGTAGGAAGTGTTGTCATGATCGTGCTTTTCGTTGGGTGCAATTGGATTAACCCTGACGAGAAAGAACCAGCTTACTTGTATATACCTTCTCTCAGTTTTTCTGCAGGTACCGGAAATGGCACCAACAGTGAAGCCATCACAGAAGTGTGGGTATACGCCAATGACAACATGGTGGGCATTTTTGATTTACCAGCATCTGTTCCCGTTTTAAATGATGGAAATACAGATATCAAAATTTTTGCGGGAATCAAAAACAATGGAATTGCAAGTACGCGTATTCGGTATCCCTTTTTTACTGTGTTCGATACAACACTAAATTTTGTTTCATTACAAACAGATACTATCATTCCACATTTTACATATGATCCAGCAACGGTCATAACAGAGAAGGGTTTTGAAGGTGGAAATTTCTTGGTGCCATACGGCGCGAACTCAGCCAATTTCTCTACCACAAATAATGCGGCAGAAGTTTTTGAAGGAAACCGCAGTGGATATGGTTATTTGCCTGCCGGCGGGGGCTTGCTGTTTTTTAAAGACGATACCAACCTCAGCTACCAGTCGGGGCAAAATATATTCATGGAGTTGAATTACAGTTGCAACAATACGTTTGCAGTTGGATTTATTGTGACCTCTCAGGGGAGTGTTCAAGAGTACCCGGCCTTAATCATTAACCCCAGTGTTGAAGGTGATGGGCAGGTTCCAATTTGGAAAAAGATTTACATTGATTTTGGATACATTCTGCTTCAGAATCCAAATGCACAATATGTGGAATGGTACGTTAAATCTGCTCCAGCAAATGCAGATACTCCCATTCATTTATACCTCGATAATTTGAAATGGGTAAGTTGGTGATGCTATGAGTAGAAAGGGAATTGTTATACTGTATCTCATTGGCGACTGGCTGGCAGCGGGGCTCTCTTGGCTGCTGTTGTATTGGGTAAGAAAAGAACTTGAATTTGAAAGCTACGGCATGGAGATGGAATTTCATTTCGAACGTAACTTACTCTTGGGATTGGTCTTGGTTCCGCTGTTTTGGATTGTATTGTACGCGGCATGGGGAATGTATTCCAATGTGATGCGCAGACATCGCCTGCGTGATGTTGGTCAAGTAGCTGGTACTTCAATCATAGGAAATCTCATTCTCTTTTTTGTTCTGTTACTTGATGATCAATTGCCCAATTTCAGTTATTACTACTACACCCTAGGTACCTTACTTGTTGCTCACTTTGTGTTAACCCTCTTTTTCAAAACCTGCATTACTACACGTACCGTACATCAAATACAGCGAGGTAAATGGGGATTTCCAACGGTCATAGTTGGAGGCAATGCTAGGGCTTTACAGTTGGTAGAAGAAATTCAGGCATTGAAGAAATCACCGGGTTTTCATTTTGTTGGTTTTTTGAAAATCAACGGGCAAGATGACCTACTTCAAACTTATATGACACAATTGGGAAAGTATCCCGAGCTTTCCATGATTATAGAAAAACATGCCATTGAAGAGGTTATCATTTCACTTGAAAGTGGTGATCACAAAGAGCTGGAGCGTATTTTGGCGCTATTGGGAAATCACAATGTGCACGTTAGCATTATTCCAGACACCTTTGATATTGTTAGTGGTACGGTAAAAATGACAAGCGTTTTTGGTGTTCCCTTGATTCGTTTAAAAACGGATCTCATGCCCACATGGCAATTTAGTTTGAAACGCTTTTTCGATGTATTGCTGAGTGTAATGGCATTGCTAGTGCTTCTGCCTGTATTTTTTGTGTTGGCTCTTGTGGTTAAACTTTCTAGTCAGGGTCCTATATTCTTTTTCCAAGAGCGGGTGGGTAAAGGTGGAAAGGCGTTTCAAATTGTGAAATTTCGAAGTATGTATGTGAATGCTGAACAGCATGGTCCGCAATTGAGTTCAGCCTCAGATAACCGAATTACGCCCGTGGGTAAATTTCTTCGTAAGACCAGGTTCGATGAGTTTCCTCAATTTTGGAATGTTCTTCGTGGTGACATGTCGTTGGTAGGACCCCGTCCGGAAAGACAATTTTATATTGATCAAATTTCCCAACATAACCCACATTACCACAAATTGCATCGCATTCGTCCGGGAATAACATCATGGGGACAGGTTAAATACGGCTACGCAGAAAACGTTGAGCAAATGGTACAACGACTAAAATATGATTTGCTTTATTTAGAGAACATGTCATTGGCTATGGATATTAAGATTCTGTTCTATACCATAGTTATTGTGCTGAAGGGATCAGGAAAGTGATTCGTCTTCCACATTTCCCCATACCCCTTGTTTAATTTTTTCTGAAATCAACTCAGCCACAGCCAAAGCGCGGTGTCCGTCTTCGAGAGATACCGGCGGTTCTTGTTGTTTCAATATGCAAGTTCCGAAGGTTTCCAATTCGTGTTTCAATGCATTGACTTCAAGAACAGGAATATTGGTTTTTTCAATCTGTTCATTTTCCAGAGCAAGGGCGTACGCTTCTTTGTTTAGGAAATCACTGATGAAGCATTGTTCGGCCTGATAAAAACGCATTTTTCGCACACCCTCGTAGGCAATTCTGCTTGCTGTTAAATTAGCAACACAACCGTTGTCTAATTCTATTCGCGCATTGGCAATGTCTACGTTATTGCTCAGCACGCGCGAGCCGTTCGCACTGATGCGACGCACATTGGCATTTGTAAGTGAAAGTATGAGGTCAATATCGTGAATCATTAAATCGGTCACAACAGAAATATCGGTATTTCTACCGTGGTATTTGTTCAAGCGATGAGCTTCAATGTACGTGGTGTTTTTAAGTTGATTTTTTACAGCCAGATAGGCGGGGTTGAATCGTTCAATGTGCCCAACTTGCCCGAAAATTTGCGCTTCTTTAGCAAGTTTAATCAAAGAGGTACTTTCTTCGAGCGTTGTGGTAATAGGCTTTTCAATAAAAACATGTTTGAAATTCCGAATGGCATTGGCTGCGCATTGGTAGTGTGAAGTGGTACTTGAGACAATATCTACAACATCAACCGAGTCTATGAGCGCGTCAACGCTGTGGCAAGGTTCTATTCCAAATTGTTCAGCTGCCTGTTTCGCAGCCTTCATGTCTGGATCGAAGAAAGAAATAGATGAATACAATTCGGGTAATTCATGCAGCAATTGCATGTGAATTTTTCCTAAGTATCCAACTCCTAAAACACCAATTCGCAACATACGCTCTAAGTAATTCCTTACAAATGTGTACGAAATAACTATTTACATGACTTGGTTAATTTTTACTTTTCAACACTGAATAAGGGAAGAACTTTCCAAGTAATTTGCATGCTGTTATGGAGGACAATTACAGGCACAAGGGGTTGCGAAAGAAGCTGATTGAAGAATTGGTTACAAAGGGAATTACCGATCAAAAGGTATTGGATGCTATGAATAGGGTGCCGCGTCATGCCTTTATTCCCAGTGGGTTCTTGGAGTTTGCCTATGAAAATAAGGCTTTCCCAATTGGTGCGGAACAAACCATTTCAGCCCCATATACCGTAGCTTTTCAATCGCAATTGTTACAGGTAGAGAAGGGCATGAAGGTCTTGGAAATAGGCACCGGCTCTGGTTATCAAACGTCTGTATTGGTAGAGATGGGTGCAAAGGTATTTAGTATTGAAAGGCAGAAACTGCTCTTTGATTTTTCGAAGAAAATGATGGCCAATTTGAAATACAAGTGTCAATTGGCGTATGGCGATGGTTACAAGGGATGGCCGGCATTTGCGCCTTTTGATCGCATTATAATTACGTGTGCTGCACCACGAATTCCAGAGGATTTATTGCTTCAATTGAAACCTGGCGGTCGTTTGGTTATACCTTTCGGTGAAGGTGAAATGCAGGAGATGATGGTGATTCACGAAGATGCGGAAGGGCAATTTATAACTGAGAAGCACGGTGCATTTTCGTTCGTTCCCATGTTGGAAAACAAGAACAAGTCGGAAATATAAATTCTATCCGTACCTTTAACTCGTGAAATTTAATTCCATTCTTTTCATCTTTTTTGTCATGGTGGCTGGTGAGTTTCGTGCTCAGTCAGACACGCTATTGCCTTTGGTGAAATTCAATGGGCACGTGGTCATGCAAGCAAGTGATTTATCGTCTTTAGACGGATTGGTGTTTGCTGACCGGGATGCTGTGCGTATTTATTTCGAGCAGGGCAGTAGTAAGTTGAGTATTGGTGCACAGCAGCAATTGAATGCTGTTGTTTCTGAATTGGCGAAGGACAAAAAATTGGGATTATTAATTACGGGGTATTCAGATCGTGGAATGAGCACCAAGCGCAATTGGCGATTATCAAACGAGCGTGCTCAGCGGGTGCGTTCATTTTTTGTTTTAAGTGGAATGAAATCGCATCGATTCATAGCGCGTTATTTGGGCGACACGGGTTCAATTTCTCGGAATCCGGCTGATCGCGTGGTGATCATAGAGTATATCATTTTAGAATGAAAATAATTTGTATTGGTAGAAACTATGCGGCCCACGCGGCTGAGTTGGGAAACGAGGTTCCGTCTGAGCCTGTTCTGTTCTGTAAACCCGATTCGGCGATCATACAGCGTGGAAATCCGTTTGTTATTCCCACCTTCAGCAATGACATTCATTATGAGTTGGAATTGGTTGTGAAGGTGAATCGATTGGGAAAGCACATTCAAAAATCATTTGCAAATCGGTATTATACAGAAGTGACATTGGGAATTGACTTCACAGCGCGTGATGTGCAAGAGGCCATGAAGAAAAAGGGATTGCCTTGGGAGCGAGCCAAGGCCTTTGATAATTCGGCATTTGTGAGTGATCGCTTTTTTGAAGTTTCGGCACTATCGAATCCCATTTTATTTACATTGAAAAAGAACGGGGAAGTGGTTCAAGAGGGAAATAGTGCTCTCATGTTGTTTGACTTCGACGCTATCATTGAAGAAGTTTCGAAGGTTTTTACATTGAAAATTGGAGATTTACTTTTCACCGGTACACCTGCAGGAGTGGGTAAAGTAGAGTCGGGCGATGTGTTGGAAGGATTTCTTTTCAACGAGCAGGTATTTTCCTTGCGAATTGTTTAAGTTCTCTCCCAAGGTTTAAATGCGAGCTTTGCGAGCGGCATGTGAAATGCCCCCAGTGAAACTGGGGGATTGAATCTGTAGAAAGCGCAATAGTTCTCAAGAGTTTGGTCTTTAACATCCTCAGAATTGGCGAAGAGGTAAAACAATTTGAAATCATAAAATAATCTCTAGCCCCCACTGCAAAGTGGGGGCTGGTTTTTCAAGATAGTTCTCCCCCCTCAACCTCCATACGGAATGCGGTGTTGCAGACTTCGACCTAACGTAACCTCATCTGTATATTCCAACTCGCCACCTACGGCAACACCCCGAGCTATGCTGCTGAATTTAACTCCGGTCGATGCCAGTTTTTTCGATATGTAAAATGAAGTGGTTTCTCCCTCTAATGTGGCGTTGAATGCAAATATGATCTCTGAAATGTCACCGCCCGCGCAACGACTGACCAACTTCTCAATTTCTAAATCACCCGGACCAACACCCTCCATCGGAGATATTAATCCGCCTAGTACATGATACACCCCTTGAAAATATCCAGTGCCCTCAATGGCCATAACATCACGAATGTCCTGAACTACACAAACCAAACTGCGATCACGCATCTCATTGGAACAAATTCCACATTGCTCTGAATCACTGATGTTATTGCAAACAGTACAAAACTGCACATGCTCTTTCAAATCTAAAAATGCTTGCGCAAACTGAGTCATGTCCTCGCCGGAACGTCGCAACAAATGAAGCACCAAACGCATCGCCGTTTTTCGGCCTATGCCCGGTAAACTACCCATCTGCTCAACGGCCTCATCTATCCATTTCGATGAACTACTCATGGCACGAAATTACACGCTCTTGTTGAGAACCTCTTCAACTTTCCTTTACAACTTTTCAAAAATGAAGTTAATTGCGGTAAATTCCATGCACAATGCCACCCATTACCATAGCCATAGTACTTCTCATTTACTTCGCACTGCTTTACGTTGTAGCCTATGTAACAGGCAGGAAAGCAAATAACGCCTCGTACTTCAAAGCCAATAAAAGCGCCTCTTGGTTGCTTGTGGCTTTCGGTATGATCGGAACCTCTTTGTCTGGTGTCACCTTTGTCTCGGTGCCTGGAACGGTAAGCAACGCCGGATTCCAATACTTCACTCTAGCACTCGGATTTTTTTTAGGATATTTCGTGGTGGCTTTTGTTCTTCTACCTCTCTATTACCGTCTTAACCTTACTTCAATCTACACCTACCTCGATCATCGTTTCGGGAAACCGGCATATCCGCTTGGAGCTACTTTTTTTATGTTGTCAAGAACCATGGGCGCGTCACTGCGTCTTTATCTTGTGGTGAACGTGCTGCAAATGTTGGTCATGGACGCCCTGCATGTGCCTTTTCCAATCACAGCCCTCTTAACCCTGCTTATGATTCTAGCCTATACATTTAAAGGCGGAGTCAAAACCATTGTGTGGACAGATACCTTGCAAACGTTTTTCATGCTAGCCGCACTAATAGTCTGTGTCATTTTTGTGATGAACCAATTGGGCGGATGGAACAGCGCTTGGAACGCCATTCAAAATGGAACCACTGCCAAAGGTGACCTGCAGTTGGGGTATTTATTCAATACCGATTGGATGCATAAAAAATTCTTCTTGAAGCAATTGCTCGGTGGGGCCTTCATTACCATTGCCATGACAGGGCTAGACCAAGAAATGATGCAAAAAAACATCAGCGTTTCAAACTTGAAAGATTCGCAACGCAACATGATGCTCTTCAGTTCAATCATGGTAGTTGTTGTTGGTTTATTTCTTTTTCTAGGCGCACTGCTTTTCATCTACATGCAGCAATTGAATGTGCAGCCCATGTACAACGGCGATGAAATATTCCCCAATTTAGTCATGCATCATATGCCACCTGTTATGGGGCTACTTTTTATCATTGGTTTAACCTCTGCTTTGTTTCCCTCTGCAGACGGAGCCATTACCGCATTAACCGCTTCGTTTTGTATGGATGTTCTGAACTTTCAATCTTCCGATGAAACAGAGGAACAAAAAGCAAAAAAACGCAAAATGGTGCATCTCGCTTTCACAGCGTTGTTCTTTTTCATAGTGCTGTTTTTTAAGTGGCTGAATGAAAAAACCATTGTTGATTTACTCATGGAAATTGCCGGATATACCTACGGTCCGTTGCTTGGACTTTTTGCATTTGGAATTTTAACCAAACGAAGTTTGAAGGGTGTGGGTCCATGGGTCATTGCCGTTTGCCTACTTGCACCGGCAATCACATTCACACTTTCGCTGCATAGTCAACAGTTGTTTGCTGGTTATGTAATGGGGGTGGAAAATTTAATTGTGAACGGATGCATAACCTTTATTTGTCTTCGGATCATTTCCAAATTTGCAAAACAAGACGACTGGAGTTAAGTCAATTGCATTTCGAAAAAAATATTTTTTCATTTGTTGTGAAGTTTGAATTATTCGTTTCATTTTCGCACTCGATATGGGAAAATACGGAACAATGCGCGAATTCATGGAGCGCAATTATTTGCACTTCAACTCTGCAGCTCTTGTAGATGCAGCAAAGGGGTATGAGCAACACCTTTTAGAAGGTGGAAAAATGATGATCACCCTTGCAGGTGCAATGTCTACAGCTGAATTGGGAATTTCACTCGCTGAAATGATTCGTGAAGGTAAAGTAGACATTATCTCGTGCACAGGTGCAAACTTGGAAGAAGACTTAATGAATTTGGTAGCACACAATCACTATGAGCGTGTACCCAATTACCGCGATCTTACTCCCCAAGAAGAATGGGATCTTTTAGAACGTGGATTGAATCGTGTTACCGATACCTGTATTCCAGAAGAAGAAGCTTTTCGCAGATTGCAAAAACACATTCATGCGCTATGGGCCGATGCCAATGCCAAAGGTGAGCGCTATTTCCCACATGAGTTCATGTATAAAATGATTTTAAGTGGCGTGTTGGAGCAATACTACCAAATAGATCCGAAGAACTCATGGATGATTGCTGCGGCTGAAAAGAACTTGCCAATTATAGTTCCAGGTTGGGAAGACAGTACCATGGGAAACATCTTTGCTAGCTATTGCATAAAAGGGGAGATTCAACCAACAACCATGAAGAGCGGTATTGAATACATGATGTGGTTGGCCGATTGGTACACGAAAAATTCGA
>VGFR01000012.1 GCA_016868835.1 Bacteroidota bacterium
GCTCCACAGGTGCAAAGCGGAGAAAGTTGGAACCCAGACAAAGTTGTTGCATGCATTGAAGAAATTAAAAAGAAATTTCGGGTTGACACCATGAGCATATCCATTACAGGAATGAGTTTGGGTGGATATGGAACCTTACACACTGCGGGTAAATATCCTGAAAAATTCTGCGCGGCGGCGGCCTTCTGTGGCGGCGGAAATGCGAAAGATGCTTGTAATCTGGCATTACTCCCGGTTTGGATAGCCCACGGAAAAAAAGATGAGAAAGTTCCATTTGGCGAATCATATGAAATCGCCAATCGCATAGAAATGTGCAGCGGCGAACAGATGGTTTTCACCGTTTTTGAGAACGCAAATCACGGAGCACTGGAAAAACTTTTTCGGAGTGAAGAACTTTACTCGTTTTTATTGGGAAATAAAAAAGGACAAGCCCACTACTTTCCTGAATTCAATAAAGGCAAACTTATTAAATAAGGGTGTTATTCGACGTATTCGGAAAGACAATGGTGGGTTTGAAACGCTTCGCTTCTTCGAAATCCATAGAGGCATACGAGACTACAATAACAATGTCTCCAACCGTGCACTTCAAAGCAGCAGGTCCGTTCAGACAGATAACACCGCTTCCTCTTTCACCCAGAATGATATAGGTTTCTAGGCGCTCACCGTTGTTGCAGTTCAGTACTTGAACCTTCTCCCCCTCAATCATATTGGCAGCTTCAAGTAAAATGGGATCAATAGTTATGCTTCCTATATAATCCACATTGGCCTCTGTGACAGTTACTCGGTGAATTTTCGATTTTAGAACCTGAATAAACATAGGCGGCAAATTTAATCTTGATTTTCCATCTTCGTTGAATTTTATGGAAAAGTTTATTCGAATTTTATTTTCACCATGGATTGTCTCATCATGCAGAGCATGCAATCATTTTTTAACACACAATGAATATCCGCTCTGTTGGACTTGCGAGAGACAGCTGCACAAAACCAATCACTTCCAACATCAATTCAATCATCTTTTTACAGACCTATCTTGGCGTCTACCTCTTTTCAGTGCCCAAAGCTTGACCTATTTCAAACAGCTAAGTATTGAGCAGCGCCTACTTCACCAACTCAAATACAGAAAATCAGAAAAAATAGGCATTTGGATGGGACAGCAAATTGCTATTGAGCAAGGAAACTGTTCATTTCTGAGCGATGTAGATGTTCTTCTTCCCATTCCCATGTCGCATAAAAGTCAGCGAAAACGCGGGTATAACCAAGCGGAAGAAATTGCAAAAGGCATTGCTCAAACGCTTCAAATTCCAATTGCCTTCCCGCTGAAAAAAAAACATCAAAAAACGAGTACAACTAAAAAGGATCGAAAATCACGCATGGCGGTAACTGAAAATCCGTTTTACAATTGTTCTCACCTCGGCACCTTCAAACATGCTTTAATTGTAGATGATGTAATTACAACGGGATCTACTGTTGCGCATTTCATATCCGCATTGGAATGTGATGCATCAACTAAAATCTCACTAGTAACATTTTCTCACACGCTGTAGTATCTTTGGAAGGTGAGAATTTCAACAACCTTTTTTTTCCTATTTGGTCTGAATCTATTTCTTTCAGCCCAAGAAACAGTTACCCTTATGAATGGGGAAATTCTGAATGTGTATTCAGTGCTTGAAACGGATGGTATGATTTCCGTGACCGCTCCAAAACGATTCTCATCTAAATTGAAAACAACAGCGTTAAACAAGAGCGAGGTATTCAGCTATGTGCATGATGGAAAAGAAATTATTCTGTATGTCCAAGATTCAGCTTTTGGAGATGTCTATAGTACCGATGAGATGCGCATGTACTTGGCAGGAGAACGCGATGCTCGAGACAATTACAAAGCCAACCACATTGCATTAATTGGCTATCTCATTTGCGGAGCGGCATCGCTGGCAGTAGGCGATGGTTTGCTTGTACTTGTTGTTCCACCAGTGGCATATGGCACACTTCAATTACTGGGAAAAGTGAAGATTCGTGAGAAATACATTTCCGATAAAAACTACAAATTCAATGATGTCTATGCAGAAGGTTTTGAGCCCCCTGCTCGAAGTAAAAAAATCATTAAGGGAATTGCTGGTGGTGTGTTGGGAAGTGTGAACGGGCTCATCATTTATTTCCTGAAAAATCAATGAGGCACCAGCTTGCAGATGCCCTGTTTCTCGGAAGTTCCACATTTCTTCTATTACAATCCACGTCCACACCGTTTTTCGCTTGTTTTGCTCTGAGTCTTACAACAGCCTATGTGTATGCCTTAGCAGAATCGAATAATTGGCGCACTAAATCACTGTTTCTTTTTTTCATTTCTGGATTACTCATTTTCATTCCACACTTGAATCATCTGGTATTACTCATGACCTCACTTTTTTTTGCTAGTTATTTCTTACTTCCAAATGGTTCAACCCGACAAATTCCAATTTTAAAAAATTTGATTATTGCAGGCGTTTGGTCCTCTCTGCCGCTATTGTTTCATTGGAATATTTTCTTTGCATTTACACTTTTCCTTTTGGTCTTTACCCTCTCTGTTGTGATTGATTGGGGTGACAAGGAAAATGATCCGTTCCAAACCATACCTAAACTTCTCAATACCCGTCACACTCTAGAACTCACTTTGGTATTGAGCATTGTACCTATTGCATTTCTCAAACAGAATATTGCTTTTGCAATCATTCCCGCCATCGTATTATTTCAATGGTATTTGACCTATAAAAAACAACGCATCCTGAGGGAATTCCCGTTGTTCTGTTTTGCTTTGGCCTATTGGTTCTGCGAAAAAGTATAGTCTAAAGCTTCGCAAAATGCCCGCGCCGCGTAGGTAATATCTTCGTTGGAATGCGCGTGCGAAACAAAACCTACTTCATATCCGCTTGGTCCTAGGTACACACCTTTTTCAAGAAGAAAATGATGAAATGGTGCGAATAACTTTCCACTATTTTCAGGAATTTCATCCATTCGGCGAACAGCCTTTTCTTTTGAAAAAGAGACCCAAAAAATACTTCCAACATGAAACATACGAAAGACATATCCTTTTGCATCGGCATGTGCTTGCACCTGACTGCAAAGTGATTCAGTCATTTCATTCAATCGTTCATAAAAACCAGGTTGTAAGAGTGCTCTGAGTTGTGCAGCGCCTGCGGCCATGGCAACGGGATTACCCGAAAGTGTTCCAGCCTGATACACAGGTCCTTCTGGTGCAACGTTCGACATCACCTCTGCCGTTGATCCATAAGCTCCAACGGGCATTCCTCCACCAATAATTTTCCCAAAAGCAACAACATCGGGTTGAATACCATAATACCCTGAAGCGCCTTCAAATCCAACCCGGAAGCCACTGATAACTTCATCAAACAAAAGCAAAATCCCTTCACGCGTGCAGACCTCTCGTATATGTTTCAGAAAAACACCGTCTTGAATAAGTAAACCATTGTTGGCTGGAATAGGCTCAATAGCAACTACTGCAATGTCTCCTCTGTATTTTTCAACCGCTTCATCAAAAGCTTGAATATCATTCAAAGGCACAACAATGGTTTCTTTCGCATATGCCTCTGGAATTCCCGCTGAGCTTGAGGTTCCAAGGGTTGCTAAACCACTTCCGGCTTTGACTAAAAGTGCGTCAACATGACCGTGATAACATCCTTCAAACTTAATTACTTTGTTTCTACCAGTTACCCCTCTGGCCAAACGAATGGCACTCATAGCTGCCTCAGTACCGCTGCTTACAAATCGAATTTTCTCAATGTATTTATGATTAGACAAAATCAAATCAGCCAATTCATTTTCCTCACGTGTAGGGGCACCGAAGCTAGATCCTTTTGATGCCGTTGAAACTATGGCCTCAACCACCGCGTCTGGAGCATGCCCTAGAATAAGCGGTCCCCAAGAACAACAGAAATCTATATATTGATTCCCATCAGCGTCCCAAACATATGCCCCCTTGCCCTTCTCGAAAAATATGGGAGTTCCACCAACAGATTTAAACGCTCGTACCGGTGAATTAACACCTCCGGGAAAATACCTTTTTGCCTTTTCGAATAAGGCCTTACTCGCTTCCATTTTCATGTTGCAAATCTACAATTGAAATAGCAAAGGAAGTCTCAACAAACCGAGCAATTTCATTTTAGCTTACTTTCGCAATGCAATGGAAATTTTTTCGAAATACCCACTCTGGTTAATTGTCTCTACGCTTTTGATATTAATAGTTCCTTCGGTTCTTGCAATACTCAAAAAAATAAAAAAAAGAGACGCAACGCGATACATCATTTTCAGCTTGATAGCGGTATATCTCTTGTATTGGGCCTATAAAGACGTAAACTACAATGACCTTTTCGAACAGTTGAAACATACCAACTGGTGGTGGATTGCGGCAGCTCTTGCCATTGAGTATGTATCTGTCATTTTCAGAGGATTACGGTGGAATCAATTATTAGAACCCTTAGATCACAAAGCAAACGATTGGAATGCTATTCATGCTGTTTCTTTCGGATACTGCATGAATGACTTGGTCCCTAGGTCGGGAGAAGTAGCCAGATGCACACTACTCTACAAGTCAGACAATATTCCGGTTCACACCCTCATTGGAACTGTTATCACTGAGCGTCTGATTGATATGGTCATGTTTGGCGTCTTGTTGCTAACTGGGTTTTTACTTTTACCTAGCACCATTTCAAGTCTTTTCGATTCAACAAAAAGCATTGATGTCTCAGCTGGAATCATCATGTTCTTGGTCGTTTTCATGATTGCAGGAATAGTTGTTTTGAGATATATCCTCAAGCACACATTTAAAAATCCATTTTTAGAAAAATTTGCTCAATTCGTTCGTGGTACTTGGGCAGCACTTATTAGCGTAAGAAAAGTGAAAGGTTTCGGGAAATTCCTTGCATACACATTCGGAATTTGGATGGCGTGGTTGGCCATGACTTGGTTCAATCTCTTAGCCATTCCTGGATGCGATCACATGGGGTTGAATGAGTCTGTTTTTTTAATGATATGCGCTAGCCTAGCCATGTTGGCGCCAACTCCAGGTGGTCTGGGTGCATTCCATTCCATGACCGTACTTGGATTCATTGTACTTGGCTATGCAGATCATGGAAGTGCAGATACCTCACTACTAGGATTAACCTTCGCTACCATTTCATGGGCAACCAGAACATTTATGGAAATCAGTTCTGGTTTCGTCGGATTCCTTATTGTTTCATACCGAATTAAAAAACAAACCCATGCATCCTCTCATTCGTGAATGGAAAAAGACTGGTGAAAAAATTGTTTTCACAAATGGCGTATTCGACCTATTACACGTTGGACACGTCACTTATTTGAAGCTGGCGAGTTCCTTGGGAACCAAATTAATTGTAGGTGTGAACGCAGATACAAGTGTTCGCAGGTTGAATAAAGGCCCTGAGCGACCAATCAATCCCGAGTGGGCAAGAAAAGAAGTTTTAGAGGCGTTGAAATGTGTTGATTTAGCCATAGTCTTTCATGAAGACACACCTTTGGAATTGATCCTTCAAATTGAACCCGATTACATTGTGAAAGGTGGTGATTATGACGCTTCTGAACGTGACTTGAACGCCAAGAAATATATTGTTGGATCAAATGAATGTCACTCTTGGGGAGGAGAAGTTGTATCTCTTCCTTTGGTTGATGGATTCAGCACCACGAGCATTGTTCAAAAATTAAAATGAAATTTCAGTTTAAACTTGAGTCCGCAGGAATACTGCTCAATTTAACCTACACGCTCCTGTATTTTTTTGAATCGTCTTGGTGCTGGCTCTTTGCCATCTTAGGAGCTTGCTGTTACTTGTACTTGTGCTTTACGAAACAATTATTCGGAGAGTCATTGCTGCAAATCTGTTATATGGGCGGAGCCCTACTCGCTTGGCTAGCACCGAACTTCACCATTGACATCAATAACCGCACGTGGCCTTTTCATATACTCATTCTCTTCATTACCCTTTCACTCTGGATAATTTCCGGATTTATTTTCAAAAAACAAAAAGGTCGATTACCATTTCTTGACGCATTCATTCTCACATTTTCTTTAGCCGGAACTTTCTACCAACTGACCTATGATTCATTGAATTGGTGGTATTTTCTAGTCACCAATTTACTGAGCATGTATACTTACTGGAAGAGCGGATTGAAAACATCAATTGTTCTTTACTTGATCTACACAGGTATTAGTCTTGCGGGAATTCTTCACTGAAATCATCGTATAAAAAGTCATTGTACGGAAAGCGTGTTACATGAATTTCTCGAACACGTTGATACAATATTTCACGGAATTGATCCAATGCCATGCGCTCGGTTGCGCTCATAAATAAAACATCGGAATCTGGCATTTTAGACATCCACATGGCCTTCAATTCATTCATGGAATAATTGCGCGCTGTCTTTTCAGATAAATCATCTTCGTCTTTGGGTTCGTAGGTAAATTGATCAATTTTATTAAAGACAATCATCATGGGTTTCTCTCCTGCTCCAATCTCTGACAACGTTTCATTCACCACCCTAAAATGGTCTTCAAACTGCGGATGCGATATATCTACTACATGAATCAAAAGATCCGATTCACGCACTTCATCTAATGTTGATTTAAAAGATTCAATCAATTGATGCGGAAGTTTGCGAATAAACCCCACGGTATCACTCAATAAAAATGGCAGATTCTTGACTACAATTTTTCGAACGGTTGTATCTAGTGTTGCAAACAATTTATTCTCTGCTAAAACTTCGCTTTTACTCATGACATTCATGAGCGTGCTTTTACCCACATTCGTATAACCAACCAATGCTACTCGCACCATAGCACCTCTATTTCCTCTTTGCGTAGCCTTTTGTTTGTCTATGGTTTGAAGATCAACTTTCAATTTTGCAATGCGATCACGAATGATTCGTCGGTCTGTTTCAATTTGTAATTCACCCGGACCTCGCATACCAATTCCACCCTTTTGTCGCTCCAAGTGCGTCCACATGCGGGTCAAACGGGGGAGTAAATATTCGTATTGGGCCAACTCTACTTGTACCTTAGAATGAGCGGTTCTGGCCCGTGAGGCAAATATGTCTAGGATTAAATTATTTCGATCAAGTACCTTGATTTTGTGCTTTTCATCATTGAATTTACCCTCTAAATTTCGAAGTTGACTTGGTGACAATTCATCGTCGAAAATGACCATATCAATTTCATGTTCGAAGACAAAGTCTTTTATTTCTTCCAATTTACCAGACCCCACGAATGTTCGTGAGTCGGGGTGATCTAAATTCTGCCAAAATCGCTGAACACAATGTGCATCGGCAGTAGTTGCCAAAAAAGCTAATTCTTCTAAGTATTCTTGTAAAGCTCCTAAACCCTGTTTTTTTGTTACCAGCCCAACCAGTACACATGTCTCTTGTACCTTCTTGGTCTCAATAAGTTTACCCATTTACTTGCCAGCCAATTTCAAACAGTAGACGCTTAACGCATCAATCTCTTCCTTGGAGAGTCTATCTCCGAAGCGAGGCATACTTCCCTTACCCTCAGAAATCTGCAACGCTATTTGCTCTTTTGTCAGTTGAGTTTCCTTAATTTTTTTCGCTCCACCCATGGTCAAATCGCCCTGCTCACCGTGACAAGATGCACATTTCTTCGAATACAATTCTTGAGGATTAATGGCCACTGCTTTTTGCTCATTGGTTTCAGAGCACGATGCAGCAAGTAATACAATAAAAAGAAAAATTACCTTTCTCATTTCAGAAACGCCATTTTATCCCAATGGTTCATTGCCAACATACACAACACACCCAAGCCAAAGAAGATGGCAATGAGTTTCGCTCTTTTTCTTCCATTGGTAGCACGTTTCGCTTTCGAATAACCAATTGTAATGAAGACAACAGCCAAAATCATGGTTATGGGGTGCTCAATAAAATTCTTTCTTGCTGCACTATCCTTCATAACATTTACCGTTGCATCTTTATTCATCCATGCCATTACCCACAAAGCAATACCAACCAATAACTGAATGTGAGAGAAAATCAAGGTGAATAAAACCAACTTGTGGGGTTTTCCTTTTACCTCTTCATTTTTCTCTTTAACCAAAGAAATAACAATGGCAAGAACAGGTAAAGACAACAACAACCAAGGCAATAAACCATGTAAATGCAAAAGACCAGTTTTCATTTTTAATTTTTTTCAAATCTAATTCGGAAATTGAAAAACACCTCATCTTTGCTACTCACATTTTCAAAATGAATCAAGTAATATACAATGTCACTGTATGTGTAGATCCGAATGTGCATGCAGAATGGTTAAACTGGATGCGTGAAGTTCATATTCCAGATGTATTATCTACAGGACTATTTCTCTCGAATCGCATTTTGCGTGTTCATGGTCATGAAGAAAACGGAATGACCTACGCCATTCAATATGTATTGGCAAATCAGGCTATGCTGGATCAATATTTTTTAGAGCATGCTCCCCGACTTCAAGCAGAGCATGTTGCTCGATATGGAAACAAAGCCGTAGCGTTTCGAACCATATTGGAAGTTCTAAATGAAACCGAATGCTAAACCAATTTCGCCATAGCCGATTCAATAGCGAGAATTGAAGCTTCTACATCAGAGGTAGATGCTGTGCCAACGCTTAATCTGTACCATGTAGAATCTTCTGATGCACCAAAGGCTCGAAAGGGAACCAATGCAACTTTAGCCTCGTTCAATAAATAAGCCGTTACATCACCGGTTGTTTGAAGTACATCACCATTGGCCATTTTCTTTCCAATGAGATTGAACTGTACCGTAAGATAAATGGCTGCAGCTGGTGGAATTGCCTGAACCGGAAAACCAGCATCTTTCAGTCGCGTAATTCCTTGATAAAAACCATTCAAACGTGCTTGCAATTCTTCCTTAATCCAAGATAAATATGCATCTACCTGCGCAATATTGTCTAAGTATTTTCCCAACGCCATTTGCTCTGGACGCGGCGCCCAAGCCCCAACGTGCCCCAAAATACTTTTCATTCTATCAATGATAAAAGCAGGACCAAATCCCCATCCAACACGAACTCCGGTTGCAGCAAGTGACTTGGAAATACCATCTACATAAACCGTGTATTTGCGCATTTCTGGTCGAAGACTTACTGGATCAAAATGCTGTGTATATCCGAAGGTTAACAGCGAATAAATTTGATCATACATCACATAAAGGGGCTTTTCATTTTCTCCACGCGATGCGTTTTCCTCCAACACCAAATCACAAATACTTTCTAACTGATCTTTTGAGAAAACTGTTCCTGTTGGATTCAAAGGTGAACACAACGCAAGAAGACTAGCACCTTTCACATGTTCACGAAGCACATCTGCATTGGGCATAAAATTTTCTTCGGGCAATGTTTCCACGAAGACTTGATTGGCATGTGATAAATGTGTGTAATGATTGTTATTCCATGAGGGAACTGGAAACAACACTTTATCTCCTGGATCAACTATGGCTTGAAAAATTGCATAAATAATTGGTCGAGCACCTCCTGCAACTAGAATCTCTTCCGGATCATAGTTTAAGTCCTGCTTTTCTTTCAACAACTTCACTACTGCTTTCCGCAATTCAACAGCCCCGTTTGCTACTGGATAATTGGTTAGATCATTTTCGTATGCTTCAAGTATATCTGCTTTTAGCGCTGCAGGAATGGGGAATATTTTCGGATTGAAATCACCAATGGTAAAGTTGTAGATGTGCTCTCCTTGAAGAATTCGGTCTCTAATTTCACCTCCTAATTTAATGATTTCAGAACCAATTAAATTTTCTGCCATGTTCGAAACGCGCATGGTCTTCTCCTGCTCTAGCGTAGCGCTCATTGAATTTGTTTTTTAGGTGGTGCAAAAATAACCTTTTTTCAGATATGATGGTATCCCTCACCTCGAATAATGGTAAAGGCCCTATATACTTGCTCGAGTAGAACTATGCGTACCAAATCATGTGGGTAGGTCATGTCTGATAAGCGTATTTGCTCATTTGCTCGCGCATAGACTTCTTTTGAAAAACCGTGGGCCCCGCCTACCACAAGAACCCATGACTTCACGCCGGCATTCTGTTTTTTTTCAATATGCTTCGCGAAATTCACTGATGTAAGGGACAACCCTTTTTCATCGAGCAAACAAAGCACCTCATCAGGTTTCACCACTTTAAGTATGGTTTCACCCTCTCTTTGTTTTTGTTGATCAGGCTGAACACCCTTGCCAGAAGCATCTTTCAACTCTGTGTATTCAAAGGTGCAATAGTGAGGAAGTCGACTCAGATATTTTTGAATACCTACTTTAACGTACGACTCTTGCGTTTGACCAATTACAAAAACTCTGATTTTCATTCCTTACGGTCATCCTTTCCGTCACGTATGTCTTGCTTACGAAGCGGTGAATTTGCATATGATTTGAATTCGGCTCTTTTCGTAAATATATCGACCGCTGTAAAAATAGCTGCTCGCATGCTTGCTTCGTCGGCTTTTCCCTTGCCAGCAATATCATAACCTACACCATGGTCTGGAGATGTTCTAACTACAGGAAGACCTGCCGTATAGTTCACCCCTTCATCAAAAGCCAAGGCTTTAAAGGGAGCCAAGCCTTGATCATGATACATGGCCAACACGGCATCGAAATTTTTGTAAGCGCCAGAACCAAAAAAACCATCAGCTCCAAATGGTCCAAAAACCATCATTCCTTTTTCAGCACATTCACGTATTGCCGGAGTAATAATTTCCTTCTCTTCAACTCCAATTAACCCATTATCGCCAGCATGCGGATTCAACCCTAGCACAGCAATCTTCGGGCTGTGAACTCCAAAATCACGCAGAAGCGAGTCATGCATCAATTTCAATTTAGAATGAATGCGTTCTTTTGTAATCTGTTGCGAAACCTCTTTCAACGGCAAGTGACCGGTAACAATTCCAATTTTCAGATGTTGACTTACCAAAAACATGAGTACCTCTTCCGTTCCAGCCAGCTTCGCTAAATATTCTGTATGCCCTGGAAATTGAAACGTTTCGTTCTGCACGTTGTCTTTATTGAAAGGTGCTGTAACCAAAACATCGATCTTCGTATTGGCCAAATCCTGAGCCGCCATCTCCAAACTTCTCCTAGCCATTTCTCCACCAACCGCGTTTGCCTTTCCCCACTCTATTGAACCTTTGAATTCTTTCCAACAATTCACGAGGTTAATTTTTTTCACCTGGGCTTCTCCAGCGTGCTGAATGTTCTGGTATTGAAATTCTTCCAATCCGCCCAACCGTTTGGTTTGCTTGATTACTTCCGCGTGGGCGTAGATGATAGGTGTAGCATGTTCGAGCATTCGCGAATCAGCAAAAACGCGCATAATGGTCTCTAAACCTATGCCGTTCACATCACCACAGGTAATTCCAATTTTCACTTTTTCCATATTCCTTCCCGAATGTTTATTCGGTTATTTTGCGTATGTATTTTTAATAAAGTGATACAGCGATCTTACGCCAACACCAACACCACCTTTGGTTCTATATGCCTGTGCTGCATTTTGGTAAGCCGGACCGGCAATATCAATGTGTATCCAAGGGTAGTTCGTGAAGTGTTCTAAAAATTTGGCAGCGGAAATTTGACCTGCAAAAGCGCCTCCCAAATTTTTCAAATCGGCAATATCACTTTTCATTTCTTCACCATATTCATCCCACATGGGAAACTGAATCATGCGTTCCCAAACATCCATTCCACTATTCAATAATTTATCTACTACTTCTTGATTCGCATTTGCCATAACAGCGCTTGCATAGGTTCCAATGGCGCGAATAGCGGCACCCGTTAGAGTAGCTAAATCAATAACCAATTCTGGATTATACTTCTTCGCATACACAAGGGCATCAGCCAAAATTAGTCTTCCCTCTGCATCTGTATTCAATACTTCAACTGTGGTTCCGTCTGAGATGGTTATAATATCTTGAGGTGCTAAAGCATCGCCGCCAGGTCTATTATCAGTTGCAGGCACCAAACCAACAACCCAAACTGGCAATTTATTTGAAGCGACAGCGGTCATGGCACCAACAACAGCAGCACCACCAGCCATATCGCATTTCATTTCATCCATAGAACCCGGAGTAGGTTTCAAGCTTAATCCTCCGGTATCAAATACAACTCCTTTACCAACCAGAACAACGGGCTTTTTGTTTTTTGCATTCTTTGGCTTATACTCCATGATTGTAAACGTGGGCTCATCTACGCTTCCTTGATTCACACCAAGTAAACCACCCATTTTCAAAGCTTGAATTTGTTTTTTATTCAACACTTGCGTTTTGAATCCCGCTTGTTTACCTGCTTGCTGCATCTCCTTTGCGAATTGCACCGCATTTAAAAAAGATACCGGTTCATTGATGAGTGTTCGTGCTAACTCTGTTCCTTCTACCACGCCCATCAACTCTGAAAGATCTTGACCATCTCCTGTTTCGTTTTGAACGAAAATGGACTCAAAGCTGTTTTGTTTTTCCTTTTTGTCTTTTCTATATTTCAGAAATTGGTAGTTACTAAGTGCAGCTCCTTCAGCCACGCAATAAGCTATTTCATTGTTCGCTGTATGGTTCACAATGAGAAGTGTTTTCTTCTTCCATTTGTTCACTGCCTGTTGAATTTCAACTCCCCATTTGCGTGCAGCTTCTTTTCCTTTGGCATTCCAATCTCCACCTGCACATTGCACATAAACCAATTCTTGCGTTGATGGAACCAAAACGAAATTTCGCTTAGCCAAAAATTCTGATTGAACATAAGTCACATTCTCTTTTGAAAGACCCAATTTTTTCACATCT
The DNA here is from genome assembly GCA_016868835.1 of Bacteroidota bacterium. Taxonomy (GTDB): domain Bacteria; phylum Bacteroidota; class Bacteroidia; order Flavobacteriales_D; family Sanyastnellaceae; genus CAIZGX01. Next base: position 12,824 of record VGFR01000012.1, read on the forward strand.
TTTGTAGCTACAATGTGTAGAACAACATCTGCAGATTTTGCTTTTTTCGATATAACTTTTGCCATAATGATTTGAATTAAAAAGCCGACTTGCGTCGGCCTTTTGTTATAATGTTTGTTTTACTTCTACTTCTTCGAATGCTTCTACCAAATCGCCAACTTTAATGTCGTTGAATTTATCAATGTTCAAACCACACTCGTAGCCTTTCACCACCTCTTTCACATCGTCTTTGAAACGTTTCAATGAACCGAGGTTTCCAGTAAAGATGACAATTCCGTCGCGGATGACGCGTACACGATGATTTCTGTGAATTTTTCCATCGAGCATGAAACATCCGGCAATAGTTCCCACCTTAGAAATTTTGAAGACATCACGAATCTCGGCAGTACCGGTAATTTGCTCTTCCAATTTCATAGACAGCATACCTTCCATGGCTTCCTTAATTTCTTCAATGGCCTTGTAGATAACCGAGTATAGTTTGATTTGAATCTCTTCAGTCTCTGCAATCTTTCTCGCACTTGTGCTTGGACGAACCTGGAAACCAACAATGATGGCGTCTGAAGCACTAGCAAGCAATACGTCTGATTCAGAGATTTGACCAACACCTTTGTGAATGATAGATACTTGAACCTTTTCCGTGCTCAATTTCTGCAATGAATCTACCAATGCTTCAACTGAGCCATCCACGTCTCCTTTCACAATTAAGTTCAATTCTTTGAAGTCTCCCAATGCAATACGTCTTCCAATTTCCTCAATGGTCAAATGTTTCTTGGTTCGAACACTTTGCTCGCGCTGCAATTGCTGGCGCTTGGTTGCAATTTCTCTTGCTTCACGTTCATCGGCCAAAACATTGAATCGGTCACCAGCGTTTGGTGCACCCTCAAAACCAAGAATTGACACTGGAGTTGCAGGACCCGCTTCATCTATTTTCGCTCCACGTTCATTGAACATGGCACGAACTCTTCCGCTGTATTGTCCTGCAAGAATTGGATCACCAATACGTAAGGTACCAGCTTCAACCAACAAGGTTGCAACGTAACCGCGGCCTTTATCTAATGACGATTCTATGATGGTACCAACAGCACGTTTTCTAGGGTTGGCTTTTAAATCCAACAATTCTGCTTCCAACAACACTTTTTCTAAAAGTTTGTCGATATTCATTCCCTTCTTTGCAGCAATTTCTTGCGTTTGGAATTTACCTCCCCACTCCTCAACCAACACGTTCATTTGCGATAATTGTTCACGTAAACGTTCAGGATTAGCTTCGGGTTTATCCATTTTATTGAAAGCGAAAATCATTGGCACATTCGCAGCCTGAGCGTGTGAAATGGCCTCCTTGGTTTGAGGCATTACGCTGTCATCTGCTGCAATTACAATGATTGCTAAGTCTGTCACTTGAGCACCACGCGCACGCATGGCTGTAAACGCCTCGTGACCGGGAGTATCTAAGAATGTAATTTTCTTACCGTTTGGAATGGTCACGCTATAGGCACCAATGTGCTGGGTAATACCACCTGCCTCGCCTGCCAATACATTCGCTTTTCGTACAAAGTCAAGCAACGATGTTTTACCGTGGTCAACGTGACCCATGACGGTAACTACTGGCGGACGAGAGACCATGTCCTCTTCGCTGTCTATTTCTTCCGTAATACTATCTGAAATTTCTGCACTTACAAACTGTACCGTATATCCAAATTCTTCTACCACAATTGCAATGGTTTCTGCATCCAATCGTTGATTAATGGATGCAAAAATTCCCAACTGCATGCATGCCGCAATAATTTCTGTTGGATTGCGATTCATCATGGTAGCCAACTCAGAAACAGTAACAAATTCAGTAAGCTTAAGAACGGTGTTCTCTTCCATTGCTCGCATCATTTCCTGCTCATTTTTACGAGCCACTTGCGAACGCTTCTCTCTTCTATTCTTCGATGATTTCGATTTTCCACCGCCACCCAAACGCGCAAGGGTTTCACTCACTTGCTTTTGAATATCTGCTTCACTAACCTCAGTCTTCTGAGGGGTTGCGGGTCTATTGTTATTGTTATTATTTCCTTTTCTTTTGTCTACTTCTTGTTGCTTGGAAATATCTACCTTGGCAATGCGCTTGCGTTTGCGCTTTTCTTTGTTGTCTGATGCTTGTTGTGGTGCAGTTGGTTTTTTCTCTGCTGGATTTGGTAAATCAATTTTACCCATAACCTTCGGTCCAGAAAGCTTTTCAACGTTTACACGAATAAGTTCTTTTTCCTCTGATACTGATGCAACTTCAGCAATTGGAGCGGGATCAATTGCAACCGGTGCAGCAATGGTTTTACTTTCTTCAGGCTTAGCCTCCCCTTCTTTCTTTTCAATCTTCTTTCCTCGCTTGGGCTTTTCCAATGAAGCTAAATCAATCTTACCTACCACTTTAACCTCTGAAACTTTATCTGCGGGCTTCTCCTCGACGGACTGAACCACTGGAACCACATCAACTTCAGGTTCAGCAACTTTTTTCTTGGCAACTTTTTTTACCGGCTTTTCATCCTCTCCCGATGCTTCTGCTTTTACAGTTTCAACCTTGAGTTTTGGTTTTGCTGGCGCTTCTTTGCGTTTGAATTGATCTAAATCAATATTCGACAATTCATCTTCTTCATCTTTCTTCTTTTTCGAATCTGTAATGGAAATCGATTCACGAGATTCACGAAGTTTCGAAGCCGCGGCTTGAACAACTTCCTTTGCCTTCTGGTCACCTGAAAATTCTGCTTCTAGGATGGCATATACATCACCTTCAATCTTTGCCATGGGATTGTCATCAATGACAACACCTTTCTTCTTCAAGAATTCAATGATGGTATCCTTACTAACATTCAAGTTAGTGGCTGCTTTTCCTAAGCGTTGTGGACCTTTTATTTCTGACATATTTTTTTCCTTGTTGAATTTTAACATTTACTGATAACCGAAGTTTGCTTACTTCCTTCGAGCTCACTTCTGTCAATAGCTGTTATTCGAACTCGGCTTTTAAAATACTTAATACTTCGTCAATGGTTTCTTCCTCAAGATCTGTTCTTTCAACCAAATCATCGCGAGAAATATCAAGTACTGAACGAGCAGTTTCACAACCAATTGCCTTCAACTCATCGATAATCCAGCTATCGATTTCATCGCCAAATTCTTCCAAATCCACATCGTCAATATCCACATCAGTCTCTCTGTAGACGTCAATTTCGAATCCACATAATCTACCCGCCAAGCGAATGTTGTGACCACCTTTACCTATTGCAAGAGAAACTTGATCGGGCTTTAAGAATACATCGGCCTTCAAGTTTTCTTTGTCTACGTTCATGCTTGAGATTTTAGCTGGTGCCAACGCTCTCGAGATGTAAAGATTATCATTTGTAGTGTAGTGAATCACGTCAATATTTTCATTACGCAATTCACGAACAATACCATGAATACGAGACCCCTTCATACCAACACAAGCGCCAACTGGATCAATACGATCGTCATAACTCTCTACCGCTACTTTTGCGCGTTCTCCTGGTTCACGCACAATTTTCTTAATGGTTATTAATCCATCAAAGACCTCAGGTACTTCTTGTTCAAACAATTTCTCTAAGAATTCAGGAGCTGTTCTAGAAAGAATAATTTGTGGGTTGTTATTGCGAAGATCTACGCGGTATACAACGGCTTTAATGGTATCACCTTTTTTGTAAAAATCAGATGGTATTTGCTGTTCTTTCGGAAGTATCAACTCATTATTCTCATCGTCAAGAACCAAAATTTCTCTTTTCCATACTTGGTAAACTTCACCCGTGATAATTTCACCAATGCGCTCTTTGTATTTCTGATAAATATGGTCTTTCTCAAGTTCCAAAATTCTGTTCTTCAGAATTTGGCCCATTGACATGATATTTCTTCTTCCGAAATCTTCAATTTTAATCTCTTCAATAAGCTCTTCTCCAACTTCAAGATCATCAACAATCTTGCGAGCCATGCTTACTTCTATTTCCGCTACTTCATCGTCTAACTCCCCATCTGGAACCACTTTTCGTGTTCTCCATATTTCTAAGTCACCGCGCTCGGCGTTGATGATAATATCAAAACCATCTTCAGCACCCCAACGTTTCAGAATCATGGTTCTGAACATATCGGCTAAGATGTTAGTGACGGTCTCCCGGTCAATGTTTTTGAACTCTTTAAAGTCCGCAAACGAATCAATTAAATTTAATCCTTTCATACGTACAAGGTTAGTTAAAACGAACGACTACTTTGGTTTCTTTTAAGTTATTAAATGGTATATTTTGTTTCTTTTCTACCCACTGTTTGGTCTTTTTTCCTGGAACCGCCTCTTTCTCTTCATAGGTTATTTCAATACCTTCTTCTGTCACCGCCACAAGCTCCCCTTCAAATTTCAATTGGTCATTGGTTTTCACTTTTACAGTTCTACCAATATTCTTGTGAAATTGTCTGCGAACCAAGAGCGGTTTTCCAACTCCTGGGGAAGACACTTCCAACGAAAAATCTTCCACTTCTCTATCAAAAGCCGATTCCACGTGGCGACTCACTTTTTTACACTCTTCCACAGTCAACCCCTCATCACCGTCAAGCGCAATTTCAATGGCATTCCCCGGACGCACTTTCACTTCAACAAGGAAAAGGGAAGTTCTTTCAATCTTCTCTAAAACAAGCTTTTCTATTTGCTCAACTGTAATCATATCCAAAAAAAAGAGGGGCTTCATTCCCCTCTGCTTGATCGTTTTGAAAAATCGCTCTGCAAATATAGTCATTTTTCAACAAATCAAACAACTTTCTACTGAATCGAGGTTCTTTGGTGTTAGTAAATGAATTTTTCAGGGCAGTAACTTGCCATTTACTTTGCAGAAATAACTTGAGTATGCATGTTTTGATTTTAGGTTCAGGAGGAAGAGAGCACGCCTTTGCGTGGAAAATAGCACAAAGTTCGCTCATTCAAAATTTGTTTGTGGCCCCAGGTAATGCAGGCACTGAACATGTAGCTACCAATGTTTCGCTTGACCCCAATGACTTCAAAACAGTAAAAAAATTCGTTTTAGACAACCAAATAGACATGGTGATTGTGGGTCCGGAAGATCCATTAGTCAATGGTATAGTCGATTTTTTCAAATCAGATAAACAACTGAGTAAGGTTGGCATCATAGGCCCGAATGCACAAGCGGCACAATTGGAGGGTAGCAAAGACTTTGCGAAGCAATTCATGTTCAGACACGGTATTCCAACTGCGAAATATCAAAGTTTTCAGGCCAATCAATTGAAAGAAGGCCAAACTTACCTCGAAACCCTGAAAGCACCCTACGTGCTAAAAGCATCTGGCCTTGCCGCGGGCAAAGGTGTGGTTATACTAGAAGATCTCGCCAAAGCCAAAAAAGAATTGAAGGCCATGTTAACGGATAATAAATTCGGGGAAGCGGGTACTACGGTTGTCATTGAGGAATTTTTAAAGGGTGTTGAATGCTCCGTTTTCATTCTCACTGATGGAAACAATTATAAAATTTTACCTGAAGCCAAAGACTACAAACGCATTGGTGAGGGCGATACTGGTCTGAATACAGGTGGAATGGGTGCCGTTTCTCCGGTTCCTTTTTGCACTCCTGAATTCATGGATAAAATTGAAACACAAGTGATTATTCCAACCATGAAAGGCCTGAAGGCCGATCAGATTGACTACCAAGGATTCATATTTTTCGGACTCATCAAAGTTGGTAACGAACCGTATGTCATCGAATACAACTGCCGCATGGGTGATCCCGAGACAGAGGTGGTCATTCCCCGAATTAAATCAGATTTACTGCATTTATTTGAGGGTGTTACTACAAAAACGTTAGGAGAGTGCGACATCAATATAGACCCTAGATCAGCTGCAACCGTCATGATGGTTTCAGATGGTTACCCCGAAAACTATGAAAAAGGCAAGGAAATATCTGGTTTGAGCGAGGTTCAAGGAAGCTTATTATTTCACGCAGGAACGAAAAAATCGGGACAAAAAACAATCACCAATGGCGGACGCGTTATTGCCGCAACTTCTTTTGGATTGAACATCTTTGACGCACTCGATTATTCCTACGAAGCAGCTGAAATCATTCAATACAAAGGAAAATATTTTAGAACAGATTTAGGAGAGGATTTGAAAAAATTCTTCAAAGAAAAATAATTCACTTGTCTTGAAACAAATAGTCAAGTGGAAGAGTGGTGCACTCCGTTGCAATACCCTCAACGTACACATCAATTATGTTTAATTTCGTTGCCGTATTCGAACCTAAAAAACCTGTGATATCAGATAATTCAATGGCATCTGTGTATTGCTTCATGATTCCAATTGATAAAGGTAAGAATGACCAATGCCAATCCTCTTCGCTGTATCCGGTCCTTCCTTGTAACGCTTTGTCGTTATATGTTTTGCAAAATCCAAACTTACCAGCATTCAACTCCAGCCACTCCAGTTCTTTTTTTCCTTTTCCCGATTGAAAATAGGCTGGGTCAACTGAGTTGATATCCAAATCTGTTCCCCAATGGTGACGTGAAGTACCGGGCATACTGCTGAATTTCAAAATATCTAAGGCCGTTTCTTCATCAGATTTGAAATTTGCTCTTCGTGCATTCCATTTTCGTTCCCAAATGCCTTTTTGCATTTGAAAATTTCTGCCCGCTGATACAATTTTTAATGACACGCCTTCCTTTTTGGCGGCATTAGACATGTTGACAAATGCTTCGTAGGTAGGCTCCAACAAATACATGGCTGTTCCCACTTTTCCAGAATAAACATCGGAAATCTTCACAAAGCGATTATCGCTTTCGTAGTTTATTTTACCCAATAAAAAATTCTTTTCATAGATGGTAATGACATTTTGCTGTGCAACACAGGTCATTTGAGTCAAGAATACAACTCCAAGAAAAAGCAAGGTCTTCGTCATGAAGTAAATGTAACACAGCAAATTCAATTTACCTTTGAAACATGAAGTTATTCCATTTTGAAGAGTGGGTGAACGCTGCCCTAACCGAAGATATCGGATCTGGCGATATCACATCACTTGTAACCATACCAGAACAAGCTCAAGGATCGGCTAAACTCTTCGTCAAAGAGAATGGCGTCATAGCCGGAATAGAAGAAGCAAAACGTATCATTCATCATTATGATTCAAACTTACAATTCAATTCCATTTTAACTGATGGAAGCGTTGTTCATTCGGGAGATATCGCCTTCACTATTCACGGAAGCAGTCGCAGCATAACCAGCATAGAAAGACTGGTGTTGAATGTCATGCAGCGCATGAGCGGAATTGCAACGAAAACAAATAAGTTGACTCAAAAAATTGCGCATACACCATGTAAAATTTTGGACACGCGCAAAACAACACCCAATTTCCGATACTTCGAAAAAGAAGCGGTTCGCATTGGCGGTGGAGTGAATCACAGGTATGCCCTTTATGATATGATTTTGGTGAAAGACAATCATGTTGATTTTTGTGGAGACATGCGCTCAACCATTGAGCAAATTAGAAGGCACATATCGGAAAACAACCTTCAAATTCCGGTTGAGATTGAAGCCCGAACTCTGGAAGATGTTCAGCTCATTCTCGACTCTAAAATAGCCTTTCGCGTTTTGTTAGACAACTTTACGGTGAATCAAATTCAAGAAGCAGTTAACCTTGTTAACGGTCAAATTCAAACAGAAGCTTCTGGTGGAATTAACGAATCCAATTTCGTGGCCTACGCCGAAACAGGAGTTGACTTCATTAGTATGGGCGCATTAACGCATCAGATTCAAAGTCTTGATTTAAGTTTAAAGGCATATCATGTCAAATAATTTCATACATACTTTAAAGTCAGTAAAACAAGCAATTCAAAATAAACTTGAAAAAATTGTAGTCCCCGGTTTTGCTGGAATGAACCTCTATGTGATCCTTCGTTTTTTGTGGTTTGGATTCACCAATATTTCCACGAACATGCGCGCCTCAGGAATTTCATTTCGCATTTTTCTCGCCTTCTTTCCCAGTATCATAACCCTTTTTTCACTCATTCCATTTATTCCCATTGATCATTTCCAACAAGATGTTTTCGAGTCGCTTCAACGCATTTTGCCCGGTCAAACATTTTCTTTCATAGAATCAGCTTTGTATGACCTGTTAAACAAAAAGCAATCGACCCTTTTATCCATTGGTTTTCTGTTGATGATTTACTACTCTTCAGCAAGTTTAAATGCAATCATGCAAGCTTTTCATGCCAGTCAACACATTGAAGAATCACCACACCCATTTATCATTCGCATTGTTTCTGTCGCACTCATGTTTGTTCTTGGTTTGTTCCTCATTGTATCCATCGCCATTCAATCCATTGGCGAAGAGACCATTCAAAACTTGTATACATCGGGTTACATTTCAACGAATATCAATTTTTACTCGCTTCGGTTTTTCCAATGGCTCTTTTCCTTATTAGTCATCTACACCATCATTAGTTTGTTATACAACGCTGGGTTCAGCGTTCGTTGGAGAAAGAAGTGGAAATTTTGGAATACGGGATCTATATTTACCACCCTCGTGTTTATTCTCAGTTCATTCGGATTCAGTCTCTTTCTTGATCACTTTGCACAATATGATAAGCTTTACGGATCACTAGGAACACTGATGATTATTCTTATTTGGATGAATGTAAACATGGTCATCTTGTTGGTTGGATTCGACTTGAACGTCTTCATTCGCAAAACCAATATGCGCAAACAATTGATACAGCAAAGCATTTAATCATGAGCGAGCATTTCGTATTCATTCACGGATTTCTTGGCAACTCAGACATGTGGAATGAAATCATTTATTCTGAATTTCAAAACCAAAAAACTTCGCAACCGCAACTTGCGGGACACGGCAATGATCGTACAATTGAATTACCCACTATTCAAGAATTTGCGAAAGATATTCTGAACCAAATTGAAATTCAACCCCATGAAAAATTAATTTGGATTGGACATAGCATGGGCGGTTACGTAGCACTTGAACTTGGTAAAATGTTTCCCGAAATTACCGCCGGAATTATCCTCTTTCATTCAACAGCCAACGCCGATACAACACTAAAGAAACAAGATCGACTCCGCGCCATTGAAGCAGCTAAAGAACACAAAGCACTGTATGCTTCGAACCTCATAGATGGACTTTTTCATAAACCGAACAACAATAGAACCGCAATTGATAAGCAATTGCATTTCATTCAAAATATTTCCACTCAAACAACCATCGCCTGCCTAGAGGCCATGAGGCAACGAGATGATTCATTTGAATTCCTTAACCTTTCACAACTGCCCCTTTTCTATTTTGCGGGAACCCATGATAAAGTATTACCACTTGATCGAATGCAAAAAGAATGGGAACAACTTCCACATGCAAAGTCTGTTATTGCGTTTCAATCTGGACACATGGGACACATTGAAAAACCCATGATGGCTTGTGATTTTTTTAGTCAAATTGCAATGCAATTTTCTTCGTAAATTCATTACAACGAACCAGTAAACCTTTGCACCATGTGTGGACGATATGCCATTGTTTCCAAAATAGAAGAAATTCAACGCACGTTTCGTGTTGAACTCGGAGCAGGAACTACTCCTATTCGCTCTGCCAATATTGGTGCGGGAAAAAAAGGACTGATCATTACGCAAGCGAAGCGCTCTGAGATCATCAACTCTACCTTTGGATTCACCCCGGCTTGGGCCGACAAACAAAAATATGTAATCAATGCACGTGCTGAAGGCGATCACAATCAAGAAAACAATTGGAGATATACAGGAGGGAAAGGGATCATTGAAAAGCCTTTTTTCAGACAATCCATCCGCAGCAAACGCTGTGTAGTTATTGCAGATGCATTTTTTGAAGGTTCAACTTCTCAAGGACTATCCAAGCCGTATTGCGTTTTTCCCACCCATGGTCAAATACCCATGGCATTTGCGGGCGTTTACGATGAATGGATGAATCCACAAACACAGGAGAAAACCCACTCCTTTGCCATCATAACATCTGCTGCACCACCGGGTGTTTTAGAGCATATTGGGCATCCCAGATGTCCTGTAATTATTTCAACAGAAGAAGTAGATGCCTGGTTAAGTGAATCGTCTTCACTCGCCGAGATAACGGCCATGCTGCATCCCAATACAACCTTCTCACTGAATGCTTATGCCGTATCGCACGCAATAAAATCACCACAAGCAGACGGAAGTGATTTACTCAAACCTCTAGACGAACCACTTTTACCTTTCACAACCTACCAATTGCATCAGCATGTTGAACTTTTTGGTATGGGTGAATCCAGAGCAAAAACAAGGCGGAACAACGATCAAACAAGATTATTTGATGATTTGTGATTATCAATTGCCATTCATATTACAGCCTCCGATACGGTACACTCTCACTTCAAGAATGCATAGATTTTGCAGAACAGAATGGTCATTCGGTAATAGGAATAACCGAAATAAATGCAACAACAACCCTGCATGACTTCTTAAGAGTCACTCAAAAAAAAACAAATCTCACTCCCATTTGGGGTGTCGATTTTCGAAATGGAGCAACTTGTCTCTACGTAGTTTACACGAATTGCTTTGCAGGTGTAGAGGAAATTTCAAATTTCCTTTCAACGCATCTGCATGAAAAAAAACAATTCCCGGAGCAAGCACCCGTGTTTCAAAACTGTTGGGTTGTATACCCCTTCAAACAAATTAAACTAAAAAAATTTTCACTGCGATCACATGAGTTCATTGGTGTTCAAGCGGAAGACTTGCCCATCTTCGAGCGATCACCATGGAACAATGAGCGAAAAAAAGCGATAGCCTGGCAAACGTGCACCTTTCGAAACCAAAGACACATGAACATGCATCAACTCTTGCGATGCATTGAACAAAATTGTTTGCTCACTAAACTTAAACCTGAAGATCAAGGTTCTTCTTCAGACATTTTTGTCTCAGCGGAAGAATTCTACAGCAGATTCTTGAACGCCCCCGATCTCTTAGACCAACTTCAAATATTCATTCAACATACCCGATGGACAGAATTCCACTCTTTGTCGCAACCAAAAAATTTAGAAGTCTACACTTCTTCAGAAGCTGAAGACGCTCTTTTACTGCGGCAACTGGCACTAGAAGGAATCGAATACCGCTATGGAAATTCAAGCACCATTCAAGAAATGGTTCTTCCACGTTTGGAAAAAGAATTGGCCATCATTGAAGAAAAAAAATTCTTGTCCTACTTTTTAATCAACTGGGACATTACGCAATATGCGAGAAATAAAGGTTATTATTATGTGGGAAGGGGAAGCGGAGCGAATAGTCTTGTCGCATTTCTGCTTCGTATTACAGATGTAGATCCCATTGAATTGGATTTATACTTCGAAAGATTCATTAATTTATACCGACAAAACCCACCCGATTTTGACATCGATTTTTCATGGACCGACAGGGAAGATATTACACAATATATTTTTCATAGGTTTCCGCATGTTGCTCTCCTTGGCGCATACAACACCTTTCAATACAAAGCGATAGTTAGAGAACTTGGAAAAGTTTTCGGACTACCCAAAGACGAAATTGACTTTTTATGCGATGGAAAATTCAATCCGAATAACCTCGATAAAAACCAACTTCATGTTTTAAAATACGCCTCACTACTTCAAGATTTCCCGAATAGCTTAGCCATTCATTCAGCAGGAATACTCATTGCCAATGAACCCATTCATAGAACAGGAGCTACGTTTCTTCCCCCCAAAGGTTTTCCAACTGTTCAGTTTGACATGGTAGTTGCTGAAGACATTGGCCTTCACAAATTCGATATCTTATCACAACGTGGATTAGCTAAAATTAAAGAGGCTACAGAGCTCGTACTTCAGCATCATAACATAGCCTTAGACTTACATCAAATTCGCGAATTTAAAAACGATCCCAACATCAAAGCTTTGCTCACGTCTGCTCAAGCCATAGGATGTTTTTATGTTGAATCGCCCGCAATGCGCATGCTTATGACCAAACTTCAGGTTGACACGTACTTGGGATTGGTTGCAGCCAGCTCAGTCATTCGACCGGGAGTAAGTAGCAGCGGTATGATGAAAGAATATATTCTTCGTCATCGAAATCCTGAAATGAGAAAAAATGCGCATCCTCAACTTTTGGAAATCATGCCTGAAACATACGGTGTCATGGTTTACCAAGAAGATGTGATTAAAGTGGCACACCATTTCGGCGGATTATCCCTTGCGGAAGCCGATGTGTTAAGAAGAGGAATGAGTGGCAAGTTTCGTGGAAGAGAAGAATTCGAACATGCGAAAAATGCATTTTTTCAGAATGCTATTCAAAAAGGAAATGCAATAGAAGATGTACAAGAAATTTGGAGACAAATAGAGAGCTTTGCTGGATATGCCTTTGCAAAAGGACACAGTGCCAGCTATGCGGTGGAGAGTTTTCAAAGCCTCTACTTAAAGGCCTATTATCCCTTGGAGTACATGACCGCAACTGTCAATCACTTCGGTGGATTTTACGACACTGAAATTTATTTATTAGAGGCAAAAAGACATGGAGCAGCCATTGAACCTCCATGTATTTTTCAAAGTCAAGTACATTCCATTCTTATCGAAAAAACTATTCTACTTGGCTTTTCTCTAATCAAAGGACTTGAATCCAATACCATTCAGAAAATTATTGCATTCAATGAAATCGACGCGTGCAAGAGCGTTTCTCATTTTATGCATGAAACCGGAATTTCTGTTGAACAAATAACACTACTGATTCGCTGTGGGTGCTTCAGAAAATTAGAAAAGTCAAAAAAACAATTGCTTTGGGAAGCTCATTTCCACGGAAATAAAAAGAAGAGTCAACCCACCCCATCGCTTTTCCTTCCTGAAGAAAAAAAATTAAATCTACCCGTGTTAGAAGACAATTGGATTGAAGATGCATACGACCAAATGGAATTGTTCGAGTTTCCTCTCATCAATCCGTTCGACCTCATTGATCACTTTCCTGTAGTTCCTGTAAGCCAAACACTTCAAAACTTAGTGGGTAAATCTGTTCATGTTCTTGGCTATTTGATCAACACCAAACGAACCAAAACTCAAACCGGTGAATTGATGCTGTTCGGAACTTTTTTCGATTGTCATTGGCATTTTTTCGATACGGTTCATTTTCCAAATACATTGTCACATGCGCAATTCAGAGGACGCGGGGTCTATAAAATAGAGGGAGTAGTTTCAGAAGAATTTGGGGCCTTTACCATTGAAGCCAAGTCCACTGAAAAAATTCCCTATAAAAAAGATCCGCGATACGCAGAACGAAAATAGGTTTGTCAACGGGTTGTTATGAATAACTCAAACAAGAAGAATAAGACTAAACACAATTTCCAAAGAAATTTGAGCGTTAGAAAAACCTAAATCGCAAGACATGCATTCTTACTTCTTTTTATTGGATGGCGCCAACGCAGCTACAGCTGGTGCCGAAGCAGCAGCAAAAGCTGGAACCGTTGATATCGCTGATCTCGTTTTCAAAGGTTGGTACATCTACTTACCTCTTTTGTTAATGAGTCTTATAACCGTTTACATTTTTGTAGAACGTTGGTTAACCCTTTCCAAGGCTAGCAAAGAAGACAATTCATTCATGTCGAACATTAAACAATACATTAATCAGGGAAAAATTGATTCCGCCAAAAACCTTTGTGTTACCAACAACACACCTGTTGCTCGTATGATTGGTAAAGGAATTGGTCGAATAGGCAAGCCTTTAGAAGACATTAAAGGAGCCATTGAAAATTCAGGGAAGCTAGAGATTGCCGGCCTTGAAAAAAACACGCCCATTCTTGCAATCATCTCATCCATTGCACCCATGTTCGGATTCTTAGGAACGGTCATTGGCGTAATCACCATCTTCCATGACATCTCCATGAGTCCAGAAGCTGCTGAAGGTAAAATTCCAATTGACTCTGTATCTGCAGGTCTTTATGTAAAAATGATTTCATCGGCGGCAGGACTTGTTGTTGGTATGATTGCCTATGTTGCTTATAATACCCTAACCACTCGAATTGGCCGTGTAGTCAATAGTATGGAAGTGCATGCTGTAGAATTTGTAGACATCTTAGACGAACCCGTTCACTAATATTCGTTCCCATGAACTTCGGAAAAAAACATAAAGTGCATATTGAGTCGGGAATGTCAACACTTTCCGATATCATCTTCATGCTTCTTATTTTCTTCATCATAGCCAGTGCAAGTGCTGTTCAAAATTTATCGGCAGAGATTGAGAAACCAAGTGCTGCGACGGGGAAAGAAAATCCTGCTAAAATTTCTGTTGCCATTACAAAGGACTTAGCATACACACTAAACAACAATGCTACCACCAAAGATGCTATTGTTGCACAACTAGAGCAAGAACTTGCATCAAGTAATGATAAGCGTGTCATTCTATTGGTTGACAGAAATGTACCCACTGGAGAAACAATTGAACTTTTTTCAGCCATTCAAAACATTGGTGGAACTCCATTCATTGCAACAGAAAAAGCGAAATGACCAAAGACGAAAAAAATAACAAACTCATTGGCGGAGGCGTAAGTATTGTGCTTCATACGCTTGTGGTGTTTCTTTTCATTCTGCTCGCCGCTGCTAAAATTCAACCTGATGTGAAAGAAGAAGGCGGTGGTGGTGGCGGCGGAAACCCTGCAGGAGAAGGCGAAGGAGCCTCGCCAGGAGAGCCGGCAATGGCCATGATGGAAGTTGAGTTTCAATTTTCTGATGTACCAGAAATGATGCTGAGTGCAGATATTTCAGCACCCACACTCTCTGCTGTTGAGAAAAAACAAAATACTACAAACAACCCTACAAATCCCAACAATCCAACGCAGACGCAAACTTCAGACCCTGTTGATCCCAGAGATGACATCTTCAATGCGCTCAACGGTGGCGGCGGACAAGATGACACCAATGGTGGCGGACAAAATGGAAAAGGAGGGGGAGATAAAGGTGGCAATGGACCAGGAAAAGGGAAAGGTTTCGGAGATTTTGCCGGTAACGGGAATGGTTTGGGTAACGGATCGTGGGCACTTGAAGGTCGCGACATTAAAAACAAACCAAGCACAGGAAAGAAACCCACGTCTTCCGGTAAGGTCGTGCTTTCAATCACAGTAGATCAAAACGGTAGAGTTACGAAAGCAACGGTAAAGAGCACCACCTTACGCTCAGATCATGAATTCAATCAGAACTTAGCCATAGAAGCTGCAAAGAATGCCACTTTCACAGCTAGTCCGAATTCTACCCCTGTGGTAGGAGAAATTGTCATCTACTTGTCTGTGAAATAAACATGACCTACGCCGAAGCTGTTCAGTATTTATTTGAACAACTGCCCATGTTTCATAGAATTGGAGCTGCTGCATACAAGCCAGATATTGGAAACATTCTGAAGCTCTGTAACCAACTTGGAAATCCACATCTCCAATTTAAAAGTATTCATGTTGCAGGTACCAATGGTAAAGGATCAACCTCCAGCCTAGTTGCATCTGCTCTCATGGAGCAAGGACTGAAAGTAGGACTTTTCACGTCTCCTCATTTACTCGACTTTCGTGAGCGAATGAGAATAAATGGAAAAAAAATAAGTGAGTCTTTTGTAACTCATTTCGTTCTCGAAAACAAAGCCACTTGGGAACAAATTCAACCTTCCTTCTTTGAAATAACAACAGCCATGGCCTTCTCATTCTTTGCACGTGAAGAGGTGGATATTGCTATCATTGAAGTGGGTATGGGAGGACGATTAGATAGCACCAATATCATTCATCCGGAACTCACCGTGATTACTTCTATTGGAAAAGATCACATGCAATTTCTGGGTGATACCATTGAAAAAATTGCCTTTGAAAAAGCAGGTATTATTAAAAACAACACTCCCGTAATTCTTGGAAATATTGAGTCTGGCGCAACGCAGGTCATTGAGCAAGTTGCTTTGTCTAAAAATGCCGAAGTCGTACACGCTAAAAATATTCAAGCCCCTCCAAGCGCGCTTCATGGTAACTATCAAATTGAAAATGAAAAAACAGCCTTTGCAGCCCTATCCAAATTGCAACAACTTGGTTGGAAATTAAATACTGAATCCATTCGCTTGGGTTTTGAGAACGTCATTCGAAATACCAAATTAAGAGGCCGATGGGAGATGATTAACCAATCTCCATTGACCATTGCAGAAGTTGCACACAACGAAGACGGCATTCGCT
>VGFR01000013.1 GCA_016868835.1 Bacteroidota bacterium
GTACGGTATTCTTGAGCGTCAGTTCTCAAACCTTTACAAGAAAGCTTCTGCTCGTCCAGGTGTAACAGGGGAGATCTTATTGGCACTTTGCGAAGCTAGACTTGATAACACGGTATTCAGACTAGGTATTGCTCCAACGCGCAGCGCAGCAAGACAGATTGTAGGCCATAACCATATTTTGGTTAACGGAAATGTAGTGAATATTCCATCCTATCAATTGCGTCCGAATGATCGTATTTCGGTTCGTGAGAAGTCAAAAAGCTTGGAAGCAATTACACTTTCACTGGCAAGCAGAAAGTCTTTTGATTGGTTGGCTTGGAATGACGGAGAAAAAGAAGGCGTATTTATGAACTACCCAGAGCGAGTTCAAATCCCTGAAAATATCCGCGAACAGTTAATCGTCGAGCTTTACTCTAAATAATCTTTTTAAATTAATAGTTAATTCAATGGCAATTATAGATTTCGTTAAACCGGATAAGGTCGTAATGCTTGAAAGCAACGATTTCAAAGGAACTTTTGAATTTCGTCCTTTGGAACCTGGTTTCGGTATAACCATAGGTAACGCTTTACGCAGAATCCTTTTATCATCTTTAGAAGGATTTGCAATCACTTCAATCAAAATTGAAGGCGTTGATCATGAGTTCTCAAGCGTGAAAGGAATTGTAGAAGATGTAACCGAAATTATCTTGAACTTGAAACAAGTTCGTTTCAAGCGTCAGATCGATGGAACGGACTACGAAAAGGTAACCATCAATATCAACGGTCAAGAACAATTCAAAGCAGGTGACATAAGCAATTTTACATCAGCCTTCCAAGTTCTAAACCCAGATTTAGTGATCTGCAACATGGAACCAAAGGTGAAGTTTAGAATCGATCTTGCCATTGGTATGGGAAGAGGTTACAGACCAGCTGATGAGAATAAATCAAGCAGCGCTCCTATTGGAACAGTTGCAATTGATTCTATCTTCACACCAATCAAAAATGTTAAGTTTAGCGTAGAAAACTTCCGTGTAGAGCAGAAGACAGACTATGAGAAATTAATTTTGGAAATTGAAGGTGACGGTTCTGTTACTCCAAAAAATGCACTTCAAGAAGCTGCGAAGATTTTAATCCACCACTTCATGTTGTTCAGTGATGAGCGCATTACCCTTGAAACTGAAACCAAGCGCGAGGTTGAAGAGTTTGATGAGTCTTCGTTGCACATGCGTCAGCTTTTGAAGACCAAGTTGGTCGATATGGATTTGAGCGTTCGTGCCCTGAATTGCTTGAAGGCAGCTGATATAGAAACTTTAGGTGACTTGGTTTCTTTCAACAAAAATGACTTGTTGAAATTCCGTAACTTCGGTAAGAAGTCATTAACCGAGCTCGAAGAGTTAGTAGAAAGCAAAGGACTACAGTTCGGTATGAACGTAGCGAAATACAAATTAGATAGAGATTAATTATTGCTGTGAAGCAAAAGAAGTTTGAAATGTTATGAGACACGGAAAAACAATCAATCACCTCGGAAGAAAAGCAGAACACCGTCAGGCGATGTTGGCCAATATGGCAAATTCACTTATTGAACACAAAAGAATTAACACTACTGTTGCTAAAGCGAAAGCTCTACGCAAGTATGTTGAACCTCTTTTGACCAAGTCGAAAGCAGATAGTACACACAACAGAAGAACTGTGTTCAGTTATTTGAAAAATAAAGAAGCGGTTACTGAATTATTTAGAACAATTGCTCCACAAATTGCTGATCGTCCAGGAGGATATACACGCATAATTCGCACAGGTTTCCGCCAAGGAGATAACGCTGAAATGTGTTTAATAGAACTCGTAGACTTCAATACTATCTATGGTAAGGAAGTTGAAAAAGCTGCAGCGAAAAAGCGTACTCGTCGCGGCGCGGCTAAGAAGAAGGAAGATGGTGTTGAAGAAACAGAAGCAACTGCAGTTGATACAACTGAAGAAGCGCCTGTTGAAAAGCCAAAAAGAACAAGAAAGAAGAAAGATGATTCAGCCTCTGCTGAATAAAAAGAAAGGCGCCGAAAGGCGCTTTTTTTTGTTGAAAAATACCGCAATGAAAAAGTCCAGGTTACATTAATTTTGTGCTTTAATGGAATCAAATCAAAATTCAGCGGTACTACTCTTGCAAGATGGTACCGTTTTTTATGGAAGAAAATGTGGGACAAATGGAATCACCACAGGCGAAATAGCTTTCAATACGGCTATGACGGGGTATCAAGAGGTATTCACTGACCCTTCTTACTTCGGTCAATGCCTAGTCATGGCAACTTCTCACATCGGTAATTATGGGGTCCACAAAGAAGAGGTTGAATCTTTGAAGTGTCAAGTTGCTGGTATTATCATCAAGAAATTTTCAGATGTCGCTAGCCGTGTTGGGGGAAATGGAACCCTTCAAAACTATTTGGAACGAGATGGTGTAGTGGGAATATGCGATTTAGATACTCGCGCTTTAGTGCGTCATATTCGTGAGAACGGTGCAATGAATTGTATCATTAGTTCGAGCGAATTTGACTTGGAAAAATTGAAAGAGCAGTTAAATGCCGCCCCGAGCATGGATGGTCTTGAACTTGCAAGTCGCGTGGCCTGCTCAGAAAGTTATGAATACGGCAACCCGCAGAGTGAATTGAAAATTGCAGTCATGGATTTTGGTGTCAAGAAAAACATTTTGCGATGCTTGGCTGAAAGAGGAGCTTTCCTAAAAGTTTTTCCATTGAGCGCTACTAAAGAAGATGTTCTATCGTGGAGCCCCGATGGGATCATGTTTTCAAATGGACCTGGAGATCCTTCTGCAATGCCATACACAATCAATCTCATCAAAGAGCTGATTGAAACAAACATTCCTGCATTCGGAATTTGCCTCGGTCACCAACTCATTGGATTGAGCCAAGGTTTGAAAACCGAAAAAATGTTCAATGGTCATCGAGGTGTGAATCACCCAATAAAAAACATGTTAACGGGTAAAGGAGAAATAACAAGTCAAAATCACGGCTTTGTTATTTCCAAATCAAGTATCATCGAAAATGAAAATGTGCAAATTACGCATCTCCATTTGAATGATGATACTGTTGCCGGTATTCGTCTTAAGAATAAGCCTGTTTTCAGTGTTCAATATCACCCGGAAGCGAGTGCCGGTCCACACGATTCAAGATATCTTTTTGATGACTTTATTCAGGCTGTAAAGCATGCTAAAGCTGTGGTAGAATGACATTATTCCAGCAAATGAGTAACCAACACAAAACTGTGTTGGTTTTTTCTTTGGCGGCCTGCTCATATGTGTTCTTATTTTTATTTGCCGATGGTGTTGCAGGCGGGGGTGACACCTACACCCATTTTTTCATGTCGAAATACGCAGGCGATCACCCTGAGCTGTTTCTGAATCAATGGGGTAAACCCGTATTTACAACGCTCTTTTTTCCTATCGCACAACTCGGTTTTAAGGCAGTACTCGGTTTCAATTTGATGCTCATTTTCGCGCAAGCTGGAATACTGTTTAAAATCGCACAAAAACTTAACTTGCAACAGAACTGGTTAATCCCCTTTCTGTTTTTTACCACTCCAGTTATTTTCGAAAATGCAATTTCAGCCCTTACAGAAATATTATTCGGAATGATGGTTATTTCATTCCTATACCTCTCTTTGACGAAGAGAATTATCCTTTCCTTTCTCGCCATCAGTTGGTTACCTTTCGTGCGAAGTGAAGGCTTTATTTTCATTCTAATCATAGCATTGTATTACATCGTTAACCGTAAATGGAAATATCTGCCTTTCTTATTGTTTGGGACCATTGTCATCAATTCAATGGGTTGGTATCTTTCAGGTGAACCGCTTTGGTTATTTTCAACCAATCCATATGTAAATACCGCGATTACAGCCTACGGCAGTGGTTCATTTTTCCATTTTTTCCTATGGGGAATTCCCGTGTTTGGCTTAGGATTTATTATACTGCTGCTGCAATCTTGGAATTTTTTTAAATCTGAGAGATGGTTTCAAAATGCCTTTCGTTCTGATTTTTTGTCGTGGCATGCCATACGAATATGGTTTGTATACGGATTTTTTTGGTCGTTTTTTTTCGCACATGTGGTGCTTTGGTGGCAGGGAATGTGGGCTAGTTTGGGTTTGACTCGGGTCATGTTTTGTATTGTTGGCCCTTTTGTACTCATTATTCACGAAAAAATTTTTTCTACACACGGGGCTATTTTTTCCGACGGAAAAAAGACACTCAAATGGTGGGGCATTGTTGCAATTCTCTCCCCTTTGTTGGCTAGTTCCATGATTCTGGAGAGAGTTGGGTTTCCAACGGGATTTGGCACGGAAGAAAGAATCATTAATCAAGCAATTGAGGAATTGAGGTTAACGAATAATTTGAAAGAACATGAAACCGTATATTTTGCTCATCCCTATTTCGCTGTCCCACTGAATCGTGACCCGTTCAATTCCGAGCAATCCATGCGCATTGAATATTACCCAGATGCGAAGTCAGGTGATTGGATTCTATGGGACGGCCATTTCGCTCCCAACGAGCATGAGACCCCACTGAGTAAACTGATCAATGACACCACGCTTATTCAGATTGGAGCTATCATTCCGAATCGTATTTACAAACCTCTCAACGATATTCCTTTCGAAATACACGTGTTTCGCAGAAAATAAAAAAGCCCTCTTTTCAGAGGGCTTCATTTCTAAACGAATGTGATTAGAATAATTTCATGTCGTCTAAGACAGTCATTACTTCTTTAACCGCCTTAGCCGAGCCGTTGAGTAGCTCTTTTTCAGCATCATTCAATTTTAATTCAATTATTTCTTCAATTCCATTTTTGCCAAGTTTAACGGGAACACCAAGGTAAATGTCTTTCATACCGTATTCACCATTTAACAATGCGCAGACAGGGAAAATGCGTTTTTGATCGCGAACAATGGCTTCAACCATCTGAGCAGCTGCAGCCCCTGGAGCATACCAAGCCGAGGTTCCCAATAAGTTAACAATTTCACCACCTCCAACTTTCGTTCTTTCAACAATGGCATTGAGTTTTTCTTCACTGATTAATTCTGTTACTGGAATTCCTCCAACAGTTGTATATCTTGGAAGTGGAACCATGGTGTCACCATGTCCGCCCATTAATACCGCTTGAATATCTTTCGGAGAACAATTTAATTCAGTTGCAAGGAAGGCTCTGTAACGAGCAGTATCCAAGATTCCCGCCATACCAAAAACTTTTCTTGAGTCTTTTTTTGCTGCAAGGAATGCGCAATAAGTCATAACATCCAACGGATTCGAAACAACTATGATAATGGCATTTGGAGAATGCACCAAAATATTTTCTGTTACTCCCTTTACAATGCCCGCGTTGGTCGCAATCAAATCATCTCTGCTCATTCCTGGTTTACGTGGAAGTCCGCTAGTGATGACAACAACATCAGAATTCGCAGTTGCTGCATAATCATTCGTGCTTCCAATGGTGCGCGAATCATATAAATTGATCGGAGCTGTTTGCCAAATGTCCAATGCTTTTCCTTCAGCAAATCCAGGTTTAATGTCTAATAAGACAATTTCATTCGCAATTTCGCGATGAGCAAGAACGTCTGCACATGTTGCACCAACATTCCCTGCACCAACTACTGTAACTTTCATGGTTTCAAATATTTGGTCGCGAAGGTAGAAAAGAAATAGTCATTTTGAAATGATTTTCCACCGACTTCAAATCTTTTGGCCTAATTTTCCGTTTAGATTTTTTAAACTTGTAAAATGATTAAAAACGTTTCCCTTTTTCTTGTTTCCATTCTGCTGTCTACCATCAGTTGGGCGCAATTGCCAGGCACGAAATTACCCTCAGGAGAATTTGGAATTGATTACAATGCTTTAAATGCCAATAAAAAAAGGGAAGGGCTTTGGATACGCGTTTATAGCACAAATCCAAAGGTCATGTATTATAAAGGACAGTTTAAAAACGGTGTTCCCCATGGCATTTTTGAATTTTACAGTGAAAAGGGAGCTTTGAAGTCAACCGTCAATCATGTTCAAGATACAACCATCAATGATGTGGTAAATTATTTTTCAGATGGAAAAACAATCATGTCTAAAGGAAGATATGTTGGAGTGAAATTAAAAGATAAACCATGGGAGAGGTTGAAGTCAGGCGAGTGGCAATATTTCAATGAAGAGGGTAGAACCATACGAGTTGAAAACTTGAAAAATGATGTTCTAGAAGGTTCAATGAAAAATTATTATCCCAACGGAACACTTTCACATGAACATACCTTTAAGAATGGTTTGAAAAATGGACCATTTACAGAATATGCAGAGAATGGTGCTTTGATTAAAAAGGGCGAATACCTCAATGATGCTTACCATAATCTGGTTTCGTTTTACAATCAAGATGGTAAAAAAGCTTACGAAGGTTCATATTCCAACGGTGTTAAAAACGGCACTTGGAGAATATTCAATGATATGGAATTGGTAGAAAAAGAATTTGTTTATTCCGCCAATCAACAAAAATCAGTCAAATACGGAAACGGCGTTTTTACAGAATATTACCCCGATACCAATATTCCACAATCAGAGCATAAATACATAAATTTTAAAAAATCAGGGCCATTCAAAGAATGGTATAAAAAAGGGGAGTTTGTGGAGGTTGAAATTTCTCCTGACGAACGACAGGACGGAGTCGCTTACAAGGAGCAATTGGTAGGTACGCAATTGAGTCGTTCAGGGATGTACTTAAACGGAGTCTTGCACGGCGAAATTCAGTATTATAAAATTACCGGAGAACTAGAAAAGGTTGAAGTATATGAATTTGGTGTACTGAAATCTACGCGATAATGAAAAAGTTACTGTTACTTTATTTTCTTTTTCTTTTTGCTTTAAATCACTCAGCGCAGACTTCTTACAATACATTTTGGATTCAATTCAAGGATAAGCATAATTCCGAATTCTCAATTTCCAAACCCAATCAATTCTTATCAAAAAAGGCAATAGAGCGAAGACTAGAGTGGGGGTTGGGCTTCGATTCTTTAGATTTACCTGTCAATAAAAATTATATTGACCAAGTGCTAAATATGGGCAATTCTCAATTGCTTTTGAAAAGTAAATGGTTCAATTCAATTACGGTACAAGTCAATGATACTTCTTCCTCAGTGCTTGAAACTTGGCTGAACCAGATAAGTCAATTGGAAAGCGTTTTACAAGTTCGGTCTTTGGAAAATATTCTTCAAAACGGAAAGGTCATTTCCATTCAAGGCGTGCAAGCGAATCAAGAAAATCAAACGCATAGTTACGGCGATAGTTATCGGCAGATTGAAATGCTGAACGGACATTTTTTGCACGATTTAGGTTTTGAAGGACAAGGGGTAGATTTGGCGGTCTTTGACGGAGGATTTCTATTTGCAGATGAATTGCCGGCAATGAAACATTTGTTTTCTGAGGGAAGAATTGTTTCGAAGCATGATCTGCTTCATTTTAATTCCACCGAAGTTTTTGACGCCAGCACTCACGGCATGATGGTTCTCAGTCACATGGCTGGAATAATTCCTGATTCACTATATGGAACCGCTACGCAAGCCAATTATTTCTTATTTCAAACGGAAGATGTTTTTCAAGAAGTTCGGTTAGAAGAAGACACATGGATTCAAGCTGCGGAAATGGCAGACAGTATAGGAGTTGATGTCATTAATTCAAGTTTAGGATACTCACTTTTTGACTTCGAATCCATGTCTTATCTACCGATTGACATGAACGGACAGACAACCCGAATTTCTCAAGCTGCGAACATTTGCGCTCTGAAGGGCACACTAGTCGTGAATAGTGCAGGAAACAGCGGCGCAAGCGCTTGGCATGCAATAACGGCACCCTCTGATGCGGAGCACGTTTTGTCAATAGGTGCTGTCGACGTAAATGAAATTCACGCCTCTTTTTCTGGATACCGACCACCCAACGGACCTTTTGTGAAACCCAATGTGGTTGCAATGGGTAAACAAACCGTGTATGCTGCGTATGATAGCACCATTGCCAGAGGAAACGGCACATCTTTTAGTTCTCCTATCATAGCCGGACTCGCAGCTTGCCTCATGCAAGCATTTCCACATGTTTCAAATTTGAAAATCAAAGATGTTATAGAACGAAGCGCCAGTCTTTACGAAACCCCGAATGACTCTATGGGTTACGGTGTACCCGATTTTTGGAAGGCTTTTCTCATGCTCTCTCAAGAACAAAATGGATTTGTTCAGAATGAGAATATACTAGTTTATCCGCAGCCTTCGTCTGGAATTTTTGAAGTGAGAATCAAATCAAATCTGGTGACTCCAAAAGTCTATTTGTTCAACGCAACAGGAAGTAGCATTCGCAATATCCGACCGTACTTCAATCAATTAGAAAATGAATGGTGCAGAATTGAAGTTGATTTGAGTAATCAAGCTGCAGGAACTTATTACTTAATGGTGCATGAAAATGATGAAATTCTCACAACCCCTTTAATTCGAATTGAATGAAAAAAATACTACTCTTTGCCCTACTTGGAAATCTAATTGCTATCGCCCATGCTCAAGTTGGAAGCACCAGTCTTACTTTTCAAGACCCTTCACGCAGCAACCGATCCATTCCTTGCGACGTTTATTATCCATCAGCGAGCTCCGGTGCCAATAGCCCCGTTTTACCCGGAGTTTATCCTGTAGTAGTAGTTGGTCATGGGTTCGTGATTGGAATTTCAAGTTATGAATTGATTGCTGATTATCTTGTGCCGCAAGGGTTTGTTGTGGCTTTAGTCAATACCGAAGGTGGATTCGCTCCAAGTCATGGTGACTTTGGTTTAGATCTCGCCTTTGCGGCCCATGCTCTTCAAGCCGAAGGAGCGAGTGTAACATCAATTTTATATGGTGCAATAGACCCCGCAAAAGAAGCAATAGTGGGGCATAGCATGGGCGGTGGTGCAGCATGGCTAGCCGCAAGCAATGACAATTCAATAGATGCTATTGTAGGATTGGCCCCAGCTGAAACAAACCCTTCTGCAATTGCTGCTGCTGCAAACGTGCAATGTCCGGTGTTAATTTTTTCGGGAAGTGATGATACTGTTACTCCGGCTGCAGATAATCACACGCCAATTTTCGATGGCACCAATACATCATGCAAATTTTTTGTGAATCTGGAAGGGGGCTCGCATTGCGGTTATATTCCTGCAGGATCTTTATGCGATTTTGGTGAGCCTTTTGGAGGAAGTTTAAGCAGAGCCAATCAGCAAGCTGCATATTTAGCTTTATTGGATATTTGGTTGCGTCAAGTGTTAAAATCAGAATGCACAGAGGCCGAATGGGAAGCGGCCTTAATGCAATATCCTTTTGCCTTAGCAAACAGCAACTTGCTTACTTGTCTTCCATGCATTGGAATCGATGAAGATGAGAACTCTTCCTTTCAAATTTATCCGAATCCGAACAACGGCGATGTCTTTCTAAATGGAATCCCAAAGCGAGCTAATTTGGTGCGGATCTATGCAATGGATGGAACATTAATTACTGAAGAAAGAGTATCTGGAACAAAGGAGATTTCAATTTCATTCGAACTAAATAATGGCATTTATTTGGTGGAATTAA
This sequence comes from Bacteroidota bacterium, assembly GCA_016868835.1. Lineage (GTDB taxonomy): Bacteria > Bacteroidota > Bacteroidia > Flavobacteriales_D > Sanyastnellaceae > CAIZGX01. The sequence goes on from VGFR01000013.1 coordinate 9,586, forward strand.
TAGGGGAAGTGGGGAAAATCAGTGAAAAGAAAATGATTGTGATTAAATAAAGAAACCCTCGCATAACAAGGGTTTCAATGTGCGCCCACCTGGGCTCGAACCAGGGACCCACAGATTATGAGTCTGTTGCTCTAACCAACTGAGCTATAGGCGCGGGGTTGCAAATTTATTAAAGTTACGTGGTTTTACAACATGAAAATTTTTATAAAAAATATTAAGTCACTTTTAATGACCATTCCAAATGAGGTTCCATTTGTTGAAGGGCATTCCATGAGTGAATTGCATCAATTGAATGACGCTTGGTTGGCCGTTGAAGATGGATTAATAGCAGATTACGGTTCAATGAGCGAATTTGAAGGAATTGAAGACTGGCGAAATTTAACAATCATAGATGCAAGCGGAAGATTTGTTCTTCCTACGTGGTGTGACAGTCATACGCATACCGTATTTGCAAAATCGCGCGCAGGAGAATTTGAAGATCGATTGCGAGGATTGACCTACGAGGAAATAGCGCAAAGAGGTGGTGGAATTTTGAACTCTGCCAGAAATCTTCAGGCCATGTCCGAAGATGATTTATATACTCAAGCTTTCGATCGATTGAATTTCATGATGCAACATGGAACAGGAGCTGTAGAAATTAAAAGTGGCTATGGGTTAACCGCTGAAAGCGAATTGAAAATGCTACGCGTAATCAAGAGATTGAAAGAGACACATCCCATCACCATTCAATCCACATTTCTCGCCTTACATGCTATACCAGAGCATTATTCCGGAAATGTAGATGCATTTGTAGATCATATGATTCAGGATGTCTTGCCAATAGTTGCTTCCGAAAAACTTGCCGATTTTGTTGATGTGTTTTGTGAGAAAGGATATTTTTCAGTCGACCACATGTCGCAACTCTTAAAAGCAGCTGGTGAACTTGGTATTCAAGGGAAAGTGCACGTGAATCAGTTCAACAATCTTGGTGCCGTTCAAGAGGCTGTGCAATTAGGTGTGAGAAGTGTGGATCATTTGGAATTAATTAGCAATGATGATATAGCTTCACTAAAAAACAGTAAAACCATGGCCGTGGCATTGCCTGGGTGTTCGTTGTTTTTGGAAATTCCCTATACAGAGGCAAGGAGAATAATGGAAGAGAATATTCCTTTGGCCTTGGCAACAGATTTTAATCCGGGTTCAGCACCGAATTCAAATATGAATTTGGTGAATAGTTTAGCATGCATTAAAATGAAAATGCTGCCACACGAAGTAATCCAAGCATCAACCATAAATGCAGCTTACGCCATGGATGTGCATGAGACTTTAGGAAGTATCTCCAGAGGTAAGAAGGCCAATCTTATTCTAACAAAACCGCTAGATTCCATCTCAGAAATGTTCTATTATTTCGGACAAAGCCCAGTTGACGGTGTTATTTTGAATGGTAAAGTTGAAAGGTCTATTGACTAACTTCGCACCATGGCTGGAAACACATTCGGAAATGTATTCAAATTAACCACCTTTGGTGAATCGCACGGGGTAGGTATTGGTGGCGTTGTAGATGGTTGTCCGGCTGGGTTGAAGATTGACATGGCTCAAATTCAAATTGAGTTAGATAGAAGAAGGCCAGGTCAAAGTGATTTAACAACTTCGCGCTCAGAGACGGATAGGATAGAATTTCTCTCCGGAATTTTTGAAGGAGTTACTCTTGGAACTCCCATAGCTTTTGTAGTTCGAAATGAAGACCAACGCTCTGAAGATTACGCTGATTTGAAAGATGTTTTTCGACCTGGACATGCCGATTTCACAACACAAAATAAATTTGGTATTCGCGATTATAGGGGTGGTGGAAGATCCTCTGCAAGAGAGACTTTGGCTCGAGTTGCAGGAGGTGCAATTGCGAAGCAGTTATTGAGTCAATGGGGCGTATCTGTGCATGCTTTTGTCAGCAGTGTGCATCAAGTAGTTGTTCCTCTTCCTTATACCCAATTGGATTTGGTGACTACCTATGAATCTCTAGTTCGGTGTCCGCATGCGGAAACGGAAGTAAAAATGATTCAACGTATTCAAGAAGCGAAAAATGAGAAAGACAGTGTAGGTGGAATAATTACTTGTGTTATTCAAGGAGCTGCATTGGGATGGGGCGAGCCCGTTTTTGATAAACTAAATGCATCTTTAGGGCATGCCATGTTAAGTATCAATGCCGTGAAGGGTTTTGAAGTTGGAGACGGATTTTCTTCAACCTTGAGAAAGGGAAGTGAAAATAATGACACCATGACTACAAATCATGATGGAGGCATTCAAGGTGGAATTTCGAACGGGAAAGATATCGTTCTTCGCATAGCCTTTAAACCTACAAGCACAATAGGGAAGCAGCAAGAGGCCTTAAATTCAAATGGAGAAATGGTTCAACTGGAAGCAAGCGGAAGACACGATCCCTGTGTATTGCCAAGGGCAGTAGCTATTGTAGAGGCCATGGCTGCCCTGGTGTTAGCAGATGCAGCACTTTTGGCCAGAACAAACAAAATCTAATCTATTCAAATATTAATTTCGAAGTATGTGAATGTTTCGCATCACTTACACGAATGAAATATAACCCAGCAGTAAGCGATTCACGTTGAATAACAATGGGGTCGTAAGGATTTAAACGAGTCATATTTCCATTTCGTACCACCTGACCATTGCTGTTGTACAGCACCCAATCAACACGCTTGTCAAAGCCGGAAACGTAGCAACGTGTAGCGTCTGTGGAAGGGTTAGGAACCAAGGTTAATTGAGGACTTTTGTTTTCAATTTCATCTGTGCTCACCAAATTGGTATTCCAATAAAAGTAATGATCTATTCCTTGTCCAAAGTCATTTTCAAACTGCTTGAAATAGGCCCCAGAAACACGGTCTAAATTGCAATAGCCATTTCCATCACTATTCGCGAAAAAAGATAATCCATCGCCATCATTATCTTGTATATGGAAGCGATAACATCCCGCGTTCAGTTCTAGAGTGTCACGATACGTGGTGTTTGCTGCTGAGAAATTTTTAGTGAAAACCACATTGTCGTTGATATCATAAAGCGTGTAGCTATTTTCCCAATAAGCGGTGTTTGTTCTGAATATTACAATGAGCTTGTTGTTATCGGTATTAGGTAAATAAGAGTAAACAGGTGGACGCGTAAATGAAGACGAAGCGTGATTGTTCGACAAATTTTGATCTCCTGTCAACTCAATATCGAATAGAAAGGTTCCTGCACTCGATTGGTCATTGTACCAAAGATTGCTGTTACTTGCAGTGAGCTCTACAATTTCAGACTCCATGAATCCCAGATTCCCTGTCCACTCAAAAGTTTCTTGTGTTTCTCCAGATACTCCATATTTAATGGTGCATTGAGTAATGGGGTTGGTTCCTTTATTCCGAATAATGATCTTTGGGTTGTCGCACATGGGGTTGAATCGTGAGTGAATTAACCAATTGCTTGGAGCGAGCACCTGATCAATTTCAACATCTACCGAATGATTATTCGGTCCGTACGTGACCAGCTGTGTTTCGGTAACATAATTGCCGTAAGGGTCATCTGTAATTTCGTATTCAATATTGATTTGGTTGTTGTTGATGAAAGGGGTAAGTTCAAATTCTTCAGTTCTTCCTGGAGCACCTGGGCACCAGGCAGCTCTTGCGTAAATCCATGTTCCACCTTGCGGATACAATGGGTTTTCGTCACATTCTTGCATGATTTCCCATGAAAATTGTTCTGAGCCATTGACTTTTAAACGATGTGTATTATAACAGAATTCACCGCAGTTGTTTCCTGTTCCAAAACCGTGTCCGGTTACCGTAGTTCTTAATTTTGCGGAACTTTCATTTGGAAGCAATACATATGACTTGGGTTGAATGGCACTATTGAATCCACCCAAACCCCAGTTGCCTTGCCAAACGTTTTGAATACGAGAAACATTTCGTGCAGGGGTGCCTTCAATAAATACAAATTTTAAATCCAATAGTTCTTGCCAGTTTCCTGCTTCTAATTCCACGCTGTCGCGAAGCAATGGAGCGAAATCGGTCACATCAAATACCCAAGTCCAACCTTCACCCATGTCAAGTTGAATTCCGTATGGTGTAATGAATCGTCCCAATTCAAAACGATTGATGACTTCGTAAGGGAAACCATAATAAAATAGGGTGTCGTTGTTCAGTGTGTAGTCGAGATCAAAAGTTGTGCTGTCAATAATTGCACCGAGTGTATTGTATGTGTATCCAGTGCGAGGAATGAAAACTTCCGACAAACCACTCAAAGTTGGCGCGTGATTGTTGATGGTATAAGTTGCAAGCGATACCGGTGCGTCATATAAATGCTGGTTGTAAATAACAGGTGTAAGCGTTAAATCGAAGTCTCCTTGGCCAAGTATAACATTCGGAGTGCCTGATTCTATTTGAATATTGGAGTAAAATAATTCATGTGAAATGTGTTCGGGATTTCCTAATATTTGACCATGAAAACCATTTGGACTTTCATCAATGGCCAGCATGTTGTTGTCATTATTGAAGGTGTAATGGAACTGCAATTGAGCATAGTATGAACTTGATTCCTGTGGCCCAACATTCATTAATTCAACAATCTCACTTTCTGAAAGCGCTTTGTTGAATAGAGTAAACTCGTCCATATCTCCACGGTAATAATTCGACCAGGTACATGCTGCACCAATGCTAAATTGTACAATCCCTGACATGCTTTTAGTAAGGTTGGTTCCACTATGCCAGAGTTGTCCGTTTAAATATATTTTCATTTCACCTGTACTGTTGTTTTTGGTGAAAGTCCAGTAGTTCCAATTGGTTTCGAAATTGGCTGGATTGGCCAATTTGTCTATACGGTCATACCCACCTCCTGTTTGTCCCGCGTCCCAATATACACGGGAGTTTGACCACGGTAGGTGTGTATTTAAAACCCTGAAATTTTCTTGAGTTCTTCCTTCAAAACAAGTTCCGTTTTCAGGTTGAAATTGCTCACTTCCTCGCAACCAAAATGATACCGTTACTTCGTTTGATACTGCAGCAAAAGCATTTGTGAACAATCGAATTTCATCATTCCCATCAAATCGAATGAACTTGTTTTCACCTACAGAAGAAACGCAAGCGTTCAATGAGGGTGTTGATGTGAATAAGGCCCCCAAATTGGTACTGGGTAGATAACTGAATTCAAAAATGATGTTGTCTATTCCATTCCAAATGAGCGGCTGCGCGAAGGCAATGACGTGATCACCACCGGATTGAAAAGTATAGTCTCCTTGATAGAGAATGTTCATGGGTTCAGTTGTGAAGTTGGTAAGTGAACTTGTTGAAGATTCTCTGTATCGAATGGTTAATTGTTCAATTGTGCCGAATTGTCCAGCATTGGGTATGGTCAACTGCCAAACGTTTCCCGGTGTAAGACCAGCAGCAGATAATTCGGTTGAAGTATAGATCCATTGAATTTTTTTTGACTGATCAGTAGTCAAGGCTGTGATGGTTGAACTGCCATTTCCAATTTGAGCAAAGGTGTTATTGCCAAGTGGAGTAGAAGTTGGAATTTGCTGTTCTATTTGCTGAATGTTGTATGCCGGTGTATTGCGAATTCCAGATGAAATAAAATTTTGATTAGCTAATAAAAAATGCGGATGGTTATACAGGTTCGAATCCAAATTCCCGGTGTGTTCAAAGAGGTTGTTATATGTAAGATAATCCCACTCTCCACAGGGGTAGCCTAAATTTCCTGCTGTACCGTCGCTGAAACATTTTAGAGTGTGATACATTAAAATTTTCTGATAATTAACGCCATTGTTCCATGCTGGAAATTGAAACCATCTGCGCCCGGGCGATTCATAAGCTGTCGCAGGATTGTTTTGAGCTGCGAAGGTGAATGTTTGAACAATGGTGGTGTCTGCATTACCCAATACATTCAGTGTGGAAAAGCTTAACGCAAGAAATAAAATTTTTGAATAGGTCATGTGTTAAAAATAGATGCGTGAAGATAAGAAAGTTTATATGTCCATTGCATAGACAACGTTTTGATAAAAAGTAGGCAATTTGAAATTTTGGACATGGAAGAAATATTCATTCAATTTTTATGGAGGCATCAACATCCGCTTGTCAGGGAGTTGCGCACTGCCACCGGACATCCCATAAAAGTTCATTTTCCGGGTACATGGAACAATGGCTCGGGTCCAGATTTTCTCAATGCCAAGGTTGAATGGAATGGATTGAAATGGTCAGGTCATATTGAATTTCATACAAAAGCGAAAGATTGGCTCAGTCATGGACACCACAGAGATACGCAATACAATCAAGTGATATTACACATTGTATTGGAAGGAGCGCCCATTCGGAATGCGGGAATTGAAACGGTTTTTTTACCGAAGTCGGAAATTGAAATCCTATACAAACAATGGAGTAGTTGGCGAAATGTTGTTCGAGATTTACCATGTGCATCTTATTACAATGAAATTCGAGAGGTGGTGTGGTTCAATTGGATGACTCGAATGGGTGTAGAACGCCTGGAGCAACGTTGTTCCGAGTTTCAACTTAAGACTACTGACGGTGAGTTTAAATGGAGCTCCTTACTTTTTCAAAAATGGTTTCGGAGTTTTGGAAAGGGAAATTGGGGTGATGTTTTGGAACAAACCGCATCAGAACTCAATGCGGCTGAATTTCTTCGTTTGGAATTTGATTCACAAAAAGCAATTCTTTTTGAGGTTTTCGGTTATTCCAATTTACTTTCTAAAGAACTGAGGCATTGGGCAAAACGCTATGTTTTACTCCGGAAGATGACTTATCAGCCCGATTTGAAAATAAAACGAAAATTTGGAAGAGCTTTTAACCAAGATCTTGTGCGTTTCTTGACAAGCTTACGGCATTTTTGGAAAATCTTGAACAGCATCAGAGATTTCGCAGCCTTCCAACTTGAAAAAGAAGTACCCGCATTCGTCTACATCAATGCCATTGCGCCAATCCAATTTTTTATAGGGTGGAAGGCAGATAATGAAGAACAGATGAATGCAGCTATAGAACTACTGGAAAAGCTTCCCCAAGAAGAGAATGCGCGGGTTAAACTTTTTGAAAAGAATGGTCAATGCATAAAAAATGCTTTTCAAAGTCAGGCAGCCGTTCATTTATTTTACGTATATTGTTCACGGAATCAATGTTTAAATTGCTCGATAGGGGCAGAGATAATACTCAAAAATGAAAGCTTTCGAATCAATCAAAGATGCAGTTGAACTCAACATTTTTGGCGTTTGTGAGGCCATTGGCAAGCGATTGAATATGAATACTGGTCGAATTCGGTTGAGTTTTGTTTACCTGAGTTTTCTCACTTTTGGATCTCCTGTTGTAGTCTACCTAATTCTTCATTTCTGGAGAAGTCATCGGATTGCAAAATTCCATTCGCGAAGAAAAAATCGCATGTGGGAATTGGAATGAACCTGAATTTCAGTCAGGTGCTTGTTTTTTCAAAAGAAATTCCTACCTTTGCCCCCCATTAAAAATAATTAATTTATGAAACGTTACGAAACTGTTTTCATTTTGACTCCCGTGCTGTCTGAAGATCAGGCGGCGGAAACAGTAGAAAAGTTCAAGAACTTTTTGAAAGGAAAAAAGGCATCAATCAAGCACGAAGAAAACTGGGGCTTGAGAAAATTGGCTTATCCAATTCAGAAAAAATCAACAGGGTTCTACACCTTGGTTGAGTTTGAAGCTGAAGGTGATGTAGTTGGTCTTCTTGAAACCGAATATAGACGCGATGAGCGCGTTCTTCGCTTCTTAACTACTGTGATGGATAAATACCACATGGAGTACGCAGAAAGCCGTAGAAACAGAATGAAAGAGGCTAAAAAAGCTTAATTAAAAACCTTAAAACGAATTGAACATGAGCGATAATTCAGAAATCAGATATTTAAATCCAATCGATATTGAAACCAAGCAAGCAAAATACTGCCGTTTCAAAAAGTCTGGAATCAAATACATCGACTACAAGGACGCAGACTTTTTATTGAAGCTGTGCAACGAACAAGGAAAGATTCTTCCACGTCGTTTAACCGGAACTTCTTTGAAATACCAAAGAAAAGTTTCTCAAGCCATTAAAAAAGCACGTCATTTGGCCTTAATGCCTTACGTAGCAGATATGTTGAAATAATCAAAGGAGGAACAAGTCATGCAAATTATATTAAAAGCAAATATTGAAAAACTAGGTGCAAAAGACGAAATCGTTAATGTTAAACCTGGTTACGCTCGCAACTATTTAATCCCCCGCGGTTATGCAGTTTCAGCAACTGAGTCTGCATTGAAAATGCACGCTGAGAACTTGAAGCAACGTGCTCACAAAGAAACTAAAATTCTAGCTGAAGCTCAGGCAACGGCTGATAAATTGGCTGCTTTGGAAATTAAATTAGCAACCAAAGCTTCTGAAACAGGAAAAATATTCGGTAGCATCAATACCATCCAACTGTCTGAGGCATTGGCCAAAGTAGGTTTCGATATTGACAGAAAGAGTATCAGTATCTCTGAAGAGACTGTGAAAATGCTTGGTTCTTATGAAGCAAAAGTAAAACTACACAGAGAAGTTTCTGCTACATTCAAATTTGAAGTAGTAGCTGAATAAACCTGAATAACATTTCATTCAAAAAAGGTTCCGATTTGGAACCTTTTTTGTTGCTTTGCCACAGACATGCAATTCAAACTCACTTCCAATTATAGTCCAGCTGGAGATCAGCCCGATGCCATTGCTCAATTGGTGCATGCCATAGAGGGAGGTGAAACTTTTCAAACGCTCCTTGGTGTAACCGGAAGTGGAAAAACATTCACAGTTGCCAATGTCATTCAACAGACGCAGCGTCCAACGTTAATCCTGAGTCATAACAAAACCCTTGCTGCACAATTGTATGCGGAATTCAAGCATTTTTTTCCTGAAAATCAAGTTGAGTACTTTGTTAGTTATTACGATTATTATCAACCGGAAGCCTACCTTCCTGTAACAAATACGTACATTGAAAAGGAACTGTTAATCAATAAGGAAATAGAAAAACTGCGTCTTTCAGCAACAAGTGCTTTGTTGAGTGGAAGACGCGATGTAATTGTTGTAGCAAGTATCTCTTGCATTTATGGAATAGGAAACCCTACAGAATTTCATAAGAGTACCATTCCTATTCGCAAGGGTATGGCGCTCAGTAGGCAAACCTTTTTATACAGCTTGGTTGAGTCGCTTTACAGTCGAGTAGATAGCATTTTAGAACGTGGTAATTTTAGAGTCAAAGGTGATACGGTAGACGTGTTTCTCGCATACGCGGACTTCGGTGTGCGGGTTGTTTTTTGGGGAAACGAAATTGAATCCATTCATTACTTAAACATTGACACCAATAAGACGTACGGCTCGGTAGATCAATTAACCATTTTTCCTGCAAATCTCTTCGTAACCTCGAAATCCACTTTGAATGAATCCATTTGGGAAATTCAACAAGAGATGGTTGTTCAAGTGGAGCAGTTCAAAGCAAAGGGTCTTCATCTCGAAGCCAAACGTTTGGAAGAACGCGTGAATCACGATATTGAAATGATGAAGGAGCTTGGATATTGCTCTGGAATAGAAAACTATAGTAGATATTTCGATCGAAGAAAACCAGGTCAAAGGCCATTCTGTTTGTTGGATTATTTCCCTGACGATTATCTCATGATCATCGATGAGAGTCACGTGACTGTTCCTCAAGTTGGAGCCATGTTTGGAGGTGATCGGTCGCGAAAGGTTAATTTGGTAGAGCACGGATTCCGCTTGGCTTCGGCCATGGACAATAGACCGCTCACGTTCGATGAATTTGAAAGCCTGCAAAGGCAAGTCATTTTTGTTTCTGCAACTCCAGCAGATTTCGAACTGAAAAAAACAGATGGCGTGGTGGTAGAACAAGTGGTGCGTCCAACGGGGTTGTTAGATCCCATCATTGAAGTACGACCAACCACAAATCAAATAGACGATTTGATCAATGAAATTTCAGAAACCATTGCAAAGAATGAACGGGTTTTAATTACAACACTGACCAAACGCATGGCAGAGGAACTTCAAAAGTATCTCACTAGAATTAATATCAAATGCAGCTACATTCACAGCGATGTTGATACTCTTGATCGAATTGAAATATTAAATCAATTGAGAGAAGGTACAATCGATGTTTTAATTGGTGTGAATTTGCTACGCGAAGGATTAGATCTCCCCGAAGTAAGTTTAGTAGCTATCATGGATGCCGACAAAGAGGGCTTCCTTCGGAACAACAAGTCTTTGACCCAAACAGCAGGTAGAGCTGCAAGAAACCTCAATGGGAGGGTCATCATGTACGCAGATAAAGTAACCAATAGCATGCGGCAGACAATTGATGAAACCAACAGACGAAGAGAAAAGCAAATACAATTCAATACCAAAATGGGTATTTCTCCTACCCAAATTAATAAAGCTATAGAACGAAGCAAGGCTTCGAAGTATCAAGAAATCATTGAACAGGAATACTCGGTGGCGGCAGATCCAATTATGGCAAGTTGGGGAGTAAATGAATTGAAAAAAGCTATTCAACAAGCAACAGAAAAAATGAATTCGGCCTCAAAGAACTTGGAATTTATGGAGGCAGCTCAATATCGAGACGAAATTAAAGCCCTAGAAAAAAGAATTGCAGAAATTTAAATGAATCGGAACGAACCATAAAAGAAAACGCAACATGAAAAAGACATTCACATTTTTAGTTCTTTTAAGTTTGGTTTTTGCCTCATGCAGAACAAAGGAACTTGCCACTCCCATAGAAAGACAGTTTCCTGGAACAGATGAAATTCTTCGACTTTCTACAGAAGCAGACCCTGATCTCAAGGGGCAGGATATATATTTCAATGATTTTGAAATTATAAACGCAAAACAAGAAGGGCAATGGTTGGTTTTTGAAACCGTCTATAGCGGCGGTTGTGAATCCCATTATTTTCTCGCCAATTGGGACGGTAGAATGATGAAGTCACTTCCCCCGCAAGCGAATATAGTTGTTGTACACCAGCATAAGTCTGATCTCTGCAGAGAGCGAATTACGAAGAAATGGGCCATTGATGTTCGGCCATTTTTTGAAAGAGATGAGAGCGAAGTAGTCGTAAATCTCATGTCAAGTGATAAGAATACAATCAAAATTAGACTTGTGGCGGTTGAGTAATTTTGTTTTGCTTGTTCTCCATAGTTTTTCTATATTGCCATCGAAACCAAAAAACACTATGAGAAAATTTTTACTTTTTGTTGCGTCGATGTTTTCACTCAATACTTTCGCACAAGTGAGTCACGGTGGAACTCCTTTCAATTGGGAGGATAAGCACGTTCCAACTCAAATAACCTTTGTTCCCATGCCTGTCATTGCCCTTGAAGCGCTTCAGGCTGAAGATGCAATTGTAGATCAGTATAAGGAAGCACCTTTCCGATTTGGCTATGAGCATGAAACTGACTTTTCGGAACAAAGTGCTTCATGGTTTGAAATTGGAAATGGCAAATCCATCTGGCAATTGGGAATTCATTGTCCTGATGCAAGATCAATTAACCTTTTATTTGAAAATTTTAATTTGCCAAAGGGAAGTGAAATGTTCATTTGGTCAAATGATAGAGAAGAGTACATTGGATCATTCAATCATTTGAATAACCATGAATCTGGTGTTTTAGCAACAACAGTTATTCAATCCTCAATGGTTGTTGTGGAAGTCATTGCAACAAACGAGGTGAAATCTAATGTTCATTTCAACCTAACACAGGTTGTGCATGGGTATAGGCCTGTATTATTGAACCATTTTGCAGAGTACGATGCAGAAAGAGGCCCATACGGAAGCAGTGGTTCTTGCAACAACAATGTGAACTGCGCTGTTGGCTCACCATGGCAAACCGAAAAGAAATCTGTGGCGCTCATTCTTGAGGGCGGTAATGCTGTTTGTACAGGGGCCTTGGTGAACAATACTGCCAACGATGGTACTCCATATTTTTTAACAGCGAATCACTGTTACGGATCAAGTGCTGCGGGATGGGTTTTTGTTTTCAATCATGAAACAGCCGGATGCACAGGTAATACAGGACCAACAAATCAGACGGTGAGCGGAGCAACACTCAAAGCTAAGCGTGCTGGAAGTGATTTTTGCCTATTGTTGTTGAATTCAACACCTCCTGCTGCCTACAACGTTCAATACGCCGGTTGGGATGCTTCAGACGCCATTACAGTTTCATCTGCAGTATGCATTCACCATCCATCAGGTGATTTAAAAAAGATTTCCTTTGAAAATAACGCCGTTCCTCAGGGTACATGGAGTGGCGCACAAACTTGGGATGTAGAACAATGGGATGATGGTATTACTGAGCCAGGCTCATCAGGCGCTCCACTTTTTGATCAAAATCACAGAATAATTGGTCAGTTATTTGGCGGCGGATCAGCATGTAGTGGTTCAGTTGAAAATGGTCAGGGCGATTCTTATGGTAGATTTGGTGTTTCTTGGGATGCCGGTTCAACTGCCGCCACACGGTTAAAAGAGTGGTTAGATCCGCAAAATTCTGGTCAGCTCATCATTGATGGGTACCCAACGGGTACTACAACAGCTCAGCTTGATGCAGCAATTTCTTCCATCTCTGGTGTTCCTGCGAATATATGCGCCAGCACTGTGCAGCCCGTAGTTACTTTAGTGAATAACGGAAGTAATACCTTAACGTCATGCACCATTCAATACACGGTAAATGGTGGCGGTAACCAAATCTACAATTGGACTGGTTCATTGGCTCAAAACGCTTCAGCAAATGTTACTCTACCCGTCATTACTTTGGTCAACGGAGCGAATAACATAGTAGTTACTGTATTAAACCCAAACAACGGTTCAGATGAAAATGCAAACAACAATTCTACATCTGTTTCTTGTAATGCCGTAGTTGGAGCATCTTTCAATGTTACAGTAAATATTGTTGCGGACAATTATCCTGAAGAAATCACATGGAGTATCACTCAGGGAGCAACAGTGATGGCTTCTGGTGATTTATCAACAACTGCTGCAGGCGGAGTAAGTAATACGTCAGTTTGTCTTGCCCCTGGATGTTACAATTTCATTATTTCAGATTCTTACGGCGACGGAATTTGCTGTGAATACGGAAACGGCAGCTACACAGTGACCAACCCAGGCGGACAGGTGGTAGCATCAGGTGGTCAATTTGCTGATTCTGAAACCACCAATTTTTGCTTAACTGTTGGAGTGGAAGAAATGTTATCTAACATTGCCATCTATCCGAATCCAGCCAATGATTGGATTCAGATTGAAGGTGTTACTGCAAACTCGAAATTTGAATTGTTCAGTTTAACCGGACAATTGCTAGAAGCAGGCAAGGTAAACTCATCATATGAGCGTCTAGAAGTCGGACATTTGGAAAATGGGATTTATCAAATCAGAATTTCCGGTGACTTTGGTGTGAAGACATTACCTTTAGTTATTAAGAAATAGTCGAATTTGTGAATAAAAAAGGCCTGGCTTTCCGGCCTTTTTTATTGCGACCTCTATCAAGGCTTGTACCTTTGTTCTATGTTTGATGTCGCATTACAAATTGGAGGAATTTCACTGTCTTTCCTTGAGTTAGGGTTTTTGGATTATTTATTTTAGCTTGGGTAATTCATGTGTTTTACGCTCTGCGTTATTTTCTTCCAGCCACCAAAGTGAAAACGTTCAATCACGAAGAACAACAGGGGGTAAGTGTAATTCTGTGCGCGCGTAATGAAGAGGAGAACTTAAGAGAGTTGATTCCAGCTATAATGGAGCAGGAATTTGCTGAATTTCAATTGATCATAGTCAATGACAGCAGCTGGGATGAAACAGCTGATATTCTCAAAGCATTGCAACTGGAATACCCAGCAATGCACGTCATACATATCGATGAGGATAAACAACTCATGCAAGGGAAAAAGTTTGCTCTAACCCTTGGAATTAAAGCGGCGAAATATGAAATTGTTTTGCTGACCGATGCAGATTGCAGGCCAAGAAGTTCAACATGGATTCAAGAAATGACGTCGGGATTGGGTGAAAAAAAGGAGATTGCACTTGGCTTCAGTGGGTATAAAAAGTACCCTGGCTATCTGAATAAATTGATTCGTTTCGACGCGTTTGTTATTGCATTGAATTATTTTGGATTAGCTAAAGCGGGAATGCCATACATGGGAGTGGGCAGAAACTTAGCATATACCAAAACGGCTTTTTTTAGAATTGGTGGTTTTCGAGCGCACTACAAGTTGGCAAGCGGCGATGATGATTTATTTGTGAAGGAAGCTGCAAATGCGAGAAATACCATTTTGAAAATTTCTCCTGATTCTCAAACCGTTTCAGAGCCTCACAAAACATGGTCTAAATGGACCTTTCAAAAGAAAAGACATTTTACCACGGCCCCTCTGTATGACGGTAGAATAAAGAGGAGATTGACCATCTGGCCAGCCATGTTCTTCATGCTTTGGGGAGCAGCCATTGCAAATGAATTGATTTTCTTCAAAATTGAAATATGCATAGCACTTGCAGCGGCACTTCTATTGAGGTACCTCATTCAATTCATTGCCTTGTATGCCTCGGCGAAAAGATTGAAAATTGAAAGAGATATCGTTTGGTTGTTCCCAATTCTCGAGAAACATATTATTTTCGTACAAATCATGTTGTACGTTCATAACCTGGTACGAAAACCACAGAAATGGAATTAATAGATCACCTGTCAGATAAGGCCAAACAAGATTATAAACTTGTTCAGCGTGCCATTGAAAACCAAGATCAAAGGGCATATGCCGACTTGATGGGCAGGTACAGAGATTCTGTTTACTACATGCTCATGAAAATGGTGAACAATGAGGATGATGCAGAGGATTTAACCATTGAAACTTTTGGTAAGGCTTTCAGACGACTTGAGCAATACACACCACAATTTGCATTTTCAACCTGGTTATTTAAAATTGCCACAAACCACGCCATTGATTTCATCAGAAAAAAGCGAATCAAAGCCATTTCAATTGATCAAGGCTTCAAGGGCGATAGTGGTGAGAATTATGTCATCCCCGTGAAAGAGGAAAGTTTGGATCCTGAAGAGGCCATGGAGAAAGATCAACGAATTCTTCAAATGCGAGCGGTGGTGGAAAAACTAAAACCGAAATATAAAAAGTTAGTTGAACTTCGTTATTTCGAAGAGAGATCATACGAGGAAATAGCTGAACAGCTGGACCTGCCTCTCGGGACAGTGAAAGCTCAACTTTTTCGTGCAAGAGATTTTATGATGGATTTAATGAAATCAACAAAAGGATCCATATAATGACCGATTCGAACGAGTTAATTAAAAAATATTTTACATTTTCAGGAAATCAATTCAATCTTTTCGAGAAACATAAAGCACTCATAGAAGAGTGGAACGCTCAAATCAATGTCATTTCAAGGAAAGACATGGATTCTTTTACAGAAAGGCATGTCCTACACAGTCTCGGAATTTTTAAGTTCATGCCTTTTCAGTCGGGTTCTAAAATCTTGGATTTAGGCACCGGAGGAGGCTTTCCGGGCATTCCTCTGGCCATCGCCATGCCTGATGTTGAATTCCTTTTAGTTGATAGCATTGGGAAAAAAATAAAAGTAGTCAATGAAGTGGCGTCTAGCTTAGGTTTAAAAAATGTAAGAGCTGTGCACACACGTGTGGAAAATGTGAAAGAGAAATTTGATTTTGTTGTAAGTAGAGCAGTTGCACCAACGATAGAATTACTGCAGTGGACGCATAATAAATACAGCACTACCGATAAAAATGGAATTCCCAATGGTCTTATTTGTCTCAAAGGAGGGGATTTGAAAGAAGAACTAAAAGCTGTGAAACAATACAAAGAAGTGCATGAAATGAGTTCTTTGTTTCAGGAAGAATTCTTTGAGACCAAGAAAATAGTATACATAGAGGCATAACAAAAAAGGTTTCCGAAGAAACCTTTTTTGAAAAACCTGCAAGGGAATTTTTGAAACCAAACGCAGTTAAACTGCGCAACCGTTAGAAAGACGTAATTGAAGTTTTGTGGTTGCCTCTTTTTTTCATAAAAATTTGTACCCAACCCCCCGAACTGAAAAAAATCGCTTGGGAAGCGCATCATTGGTCTCGAATATTTTTCTGAAACGCAGTAACACGTTATCAATGGTTCTGTTGTGGGTTAACGCATCATATCCCCAAATTTTGTCTAATATTTCCTCTCTTGTTACGGCCTCTCCGGGATGTGAAACCAACAGTTTAAGCAACATGCATTCTCGCTTTGTGAGAGGTTCACGTATTCCATTGGGCAATAGAACTTCGAACTGATTAAAATAAACCAAACATTGGTTAATTTCCATTTCATCCAAGGTCTGATAGTTCTGTGTTTCTTTGATTTGAATTAAATTCTTGCAACGAAGCAGCAGCTCTTCCCATTCAAATGGTTTGGCCATATAGTCATTGCCTCCAGCCTTCAGTCCTTCAATTCGGTCCTTACCTTCGCCTTTGGCAGATAAAAAAAGTATGGGTGTTTGATTTCCTTGAAGTCGTAATGTTTCACAAAGACTGATACCGTCCAAATCGGGTAACATAACATCCACAACCAATAGATCGAAGAATTTTTCTTGTGCAATTTTTAGAGCCTGAACACCATTGGTTTCCCATTGGATCTGAAAGCCTTCAAGTTCAAAATTTAATTGTAGCGCAAAGCCAATGGACTTCTCGTCTTCAATTAAAAGTATTCGATGTGTTTGTTGCACTTTCACGCTGCAAATTTATACTACCTTGCAGTGAAATTATGGTTTTATGAATGGTAATCAAAATTTAATGGACTCACTTGGGATTGAAGTATTGGAAGTTGGGTTAGAAAAAGTAATTGCTAAAATGCCAGTGGACCACAGAACCATTCAGCCATTTGGTATTCTTCATGGTGGCGCTACGGCGGCACTTGCGGAAACAGTAGGTAGTATTGGAGCATTTCAACACGTTCGTGAACTGAATGGTGTTCCTGTTGGTTTAGAACTTTCTATAAACCATTTAAAATCAATGAGAGCTGGTTATGTTTGGGCTGAAGCAAGCCCTCTTCATCTCGGTAAATCAACGCATCTATGGGAAATCCATTGTTGGAATGAAGAAAAAGAACGTATTGCCTATGCTAAACTCACTGTTTTGATCAAGTATGAAAAGTGATTGGAAACTGAGACTTCCTCAATATAGTTATGAATTGAATGCTACAAATTCAATCCTATCCATTGCACCATGTGCCTGGACAAAGGGTTCATTGGATTGTGCTTTAGACAATCAAGAGTATTTGAAACTTCTTGAACGTGCTATAAGTGAAATTCGAAATGGAAAAACTTCGAAAATTGTACTGAGTAGAATTATCCCCAGCAGTCACAAGCATGTTGATGATTCGGTTGTGTTATTGTTTCAACAAAAATTTCCTTTTTCATGTGCATTTTATATTCCACGAACGGAAGAGGAGATCTGGTTTGGAGCAACTCCAGAACTTTTGTTGGAGGGTAAAGATGGTGTTTGGAAAACGAGATCCATTGCCGGCACGCGCGTTATGAATTCGAATAAGCCATGGGGCGAGAAAGAGTTTGGTGAACAGTCATTGGTTACGGAAGGAATTATTGAAGCTCTTCATGCAGGAAATGCAAAAAATATTCTTGTTGGTGGTCAGTATACCTTTCAAAGCGGAAGTATCGAGCATATTTGCAGCGACATTCAATTTGAATTTAACGGAGATGTAGAAAAGATCATTCGGTTCATTCATCCAACTGCGGCAGTGCTGGGCAAACCAAGAGACCTTTCTCAAAAGTGGTTAGTTGAAAATGAACCGCACAACAGGGAATGGTATACTGGAACTTTTCAGGTCGAACATCAAAACGCAATCTACGTTTATGTTTTTCTGAGATGTGGAAAAGCCAATGCTACCGGAATTCAATGGTATGTTGGAGGAGGCCTAACTGCTGAATCAGATGCGCAAGACGAACTTCAAGAAACCATGAATAAAGCTAATTCTTTAGAACAAGTCTTATCTTCGCAAGCGTGAAAAAGCACTCGTCAAAAGTTGTCGTTCGTCAGATAGTAGAAGCGTTAAACGTTTTGGGTGTGACTCAAATTGTAATTTCTCCAGGTTCCCGAAACGCCCCTTTCATGCTTGAATTGCATTCCGACTCGCGGTTTGAATGCATGAGTGTAGTTGATGAACGATCAGCTGCTTTTTTTGCATTGGGACTCGTTCAACAATCACAGAGACCCGTTGCCATAATTTGTACCAGTGGCACTGCGCTTTTGAATTATGCTCCCGCTGTTGCTGAAGCATTCTACCAAAGAAAAAAATTAATTGTTATTTCTGCAGATCGCCCTCCCTTTTGGATCAACAAAGGCGATGGACAATCTATTGTTCAGACAAATATATTTGAAGCGTTTACTGAAGCTTCTAGGCAGTTAAAGGAAGATGAAGAACCCGGCGCTATGGAGATGAATCAGGCGATATTGAATGATTTCGTGCAGCAAGTCGCAATAGTGCCAGGACCGATTCATTTAAATGTCCCATTCAATGAACCACTATATGATTTAGAATCAAATGAATTTCACTGGAATTTTAATGTAATTCCAAATAAATCTGAACATGCGAATTTCAATTGGATCGAAAAATTAAGAGGGAAGAAAATCATGGTGCTTCTTGGTCAGCATCAAGAGCAAGAAGACTTTGTGAGTGAATTGGAAGCCATTTCCCAGTTTGAAAACCTAGCCGTTTTTGCTGAACTACACTCCAATTCAATTCATCCCGATTTTATATCTTCTATTGATACCCTCATTATGTCTCTTGGATCAAGAGCACAAGAGCTGATTCAGCCAGATGTGTTAATTACAGTTGGAACCAATATCATCAGTAGAAAGATCAAAGCAATTCTTCGAAAGTGCAAGCCAACGCATTTTCATATTGGTTTGCATGAAAAACCAATGGATACCTACAACTGTCTAGAAAACTTTTTTTGTGTAAGCCCGAAGCAAGTCTTCTCAGAAATGCGGGTTTTGCGCAATGCAGAAATAGAATTCGGTAGCACCCTTCGTAAGGCGTATCATTTAGCCACTGAAGTTGGACATAAATACATCGATTCTGCTCCATTTTCTGACCTAAAGGCCATGCGAATCATTGCTGAAAACATTCCAGTTGCCGCTGCCATTCAACTTGGAAACAGCTCAATTAT
>VGFR01000014.1 GCA_016868835.1 Bacteroidota bacterium
GTCTTTCAAGATCAAGAAGAGAGCCTTCATAATAGACAAACATTTTATTTCCTTGAATGGTTGTGGTACCGCCTATTTGGGTATTTTCATCTGTTCCTTGTCCAAGGTTACTTTGTCTAAAATCACTGTGCTTATTGAATACCAGAACTTGAATACGATCATCGAAGTTGACATTATAAAATTTCTTGAGTCGGGTATATTCTTGTTCAGAAAATTGAAACGTGTGTTCGGCTAAATTCTTTCCTCCTGTGTAATAAAAAACATCGAAATGGTCTGCTTCCAGTGAGAACCATTCAAAGAATTTATATTGCACCCTGTTCTTTCCAAATGTAACATTCGAACCCCGGTAGAATTGACTAAAACCGGTGAAGCTGACAAGGAATAAACAGCACACAAAGAAGAACTTCTTACTTCCAACCCAAACCATACAACCAAGGTAACTTATTTTTGTCAAAAAAGTTCATCATGCCTTTAAATCTTCACACCTTCACATTCAATGCTTTCAGCGAAAACACGTACCTCGTTTGGGATGAAAATAAAATTGGGGTTGCCATTGATCCAGGCATGATGACTCGTGAAGAAGAACACTCTTTTCGTTCATTTTTAACAGAAAACGAGATTCAACTTCAACGTGTTTGGTTAACGCATTGCCACATTGACCACATCATGGGATTGGATTATATTCACAGAAATTATGGTATTCTGGCTGAGGCGCACGCCCTGGATCAAGTGAATGTGGAGCGCTCACCACTTGTTGCTGAAATGTATGGACTTCCCTATTCAGAGGGACCTGCACCGCAATATGTTCTTGAGCCTGGTAATCTCTCCCATGCAGGCATTGCATGCGAAGTGCGCTTTACACCGGGGCACAGTCCTGGGCATGTTGTTTTTTATTTCGAGAAGGAAGGGTGGTTGCTTGCGGGTGACACGCTTTTTCAAGGAAGCATAGGAAGAACCGATTTACCTGGTGGTGATTTCGCAACATTGGAAAAATCAATTCGCAATGAATTGTATACATTACCCAATGAGACTAGAGTATACAGCGGACACGGACCTGCAACAACTATTGAATTCGAGAAAAACGCGAACCCGTTTGTTCGTCCTTGAATTAAGACTTCTTCACATAATTGAATTCATAGCAATTGATCCAATCTTGGACAGACATTTTCTTCATTAATTCAGCAATGAGTTGAAAAGGAATATTGTCTATTTTTTTAAATCGAATACATGATTTGCCCATATCTAATTTGGCAGAAACATGTTTTGGATATTCTTGAACGAACCAATTCAGTAGTTCGGGTTGAGCGTAAATACCCATGTGGTAGAGTGCTATGAAATTTTTCTGAGCTGCAATACTTACAAATGGCAAAGGCAAATGTGGAGAGCAATGGTATCCCTTCGGATAAATAGCATGGGGCACAACATAACCAATCATACCGTATGATAATTCTTCATGAAATCCGGCGGGAATATTTTTTTGAATGGTGGAACGAAGTTGAAGGAATGCCTCTTTTTTTAGTGGATCAACTTGATTAAGGTAGTCTTGAATGGTGCTCATGGAGTTAAAGATAGCATAAAAAAAAGGCTTCACATGAAGCCTTTAGTACCCAGAGTGGGAATCGAACCCACACACCCGAAGGTACACGATTTTGAGTCGTGCGCGTCTACCAGTTCCGCCATCTAGGCATGTTCTCTTCGTTAAGAGGAGTGCAAATATAGTGGTTTTTTTCTTATCCGAAAATTGCGCGAACAATATCCATAATATTCCCCCAGAGCATGAGCGTTAGAAGAAGGAAAAATCCGACCATTTGCGTTTTCTCGAGAATCTTTTGACTTACGGCTTTCCCTGTTATCATTTCCCACAACAAGAAAATAACGTGACCGCCGTCTAATGCGGGGATTGGAAGAATATTCATGAAAGCAAGAATCAATGAAATGAACGCTGTAATGCGCAGGAAAGCGGCCCAGTTCCATTCTTCGGGGAATAATTTCGCGAAGGTTCCGAATCCGCCCACTTGAGAGGCTCCCGATTTGCTGAAGAGGTATTTTAAATTTCCTGCATACGAGCCTATGGTTTCAATTGCGGTGTTCCATCCGGCAGGGATAGCTTCGAAGAAGGAGTAGTTGATTTGTTCTACACCAAATTGTTGCACATCGGCTTTCGGGAAAAAACCAACGGTTCCATCTTCTGTGACATTGACAGTGAGTTCAACGAGGTTACCGTTTCTTCTCACTTGAACGGGGATGTTGTTTTTCCCTTTATTCTCTTTGATGTTGGCCACCACGTCTTGATAGAAAATTGTTGAGACACCATTGAAAGCAATAATTGAGTCATGTTTCAATAGTCCGGCAGCAGCGGCGTTTGAGCCAACTGCCACGCTATCTACTACACAGGGCAAGCGCATGGCAACGGGCATGGACTTGGTGCCGTTATCTACAATTTGTTGACCTAGACCAGCGGGCATTTTAACATCGATATTTTGTCCGTTTCTGGTTACCGTTATTGTGTGAATATCATCTGAGAGCAGGGCGCTGTTGATAGCCATGAAGCTCTTGGGTCTTTCGCCGTTGAGAGCAATGATTTTATCGCCGTCTTGAAGGCCGGCATTTTTCATAACATCGTTGGCGTGAATACCATACTTTACGTTTTCAACTGGAACCACTTTCTCTCCCCATATTGCGAAAGTGAGGGCATAGAGTAAGATACCGAGGATGAAGTTTACAATGACACCTCCGGTCATTACAATAAGTCTTTGCCAAGCTGGTTTCGAACGAAACTCCCAAGGTTTTGGTTCTTGTTTCATTTGTTCGGTATCCATGCTTTCGTCAATCATACCTGCAATTTTCACGTAGCCGCCGAAGGGCAGCCATCCGATTCCCCATTCGGTGTCTTTGACTTTTTTCTTGATTAGGCTGAACCACGGGTCGAAGAACAGGTAGAATTTCTCTACGCGAATTTTAAAAATTCGGGCGGGAATGTAGTGACCGAATTCGTGAAGAATGATAAGAATTGAGAGAGACAGAATAAGTTGGAACGCCAGCATCATAGACATTAAATATGCGGTAAAAGTAGTCATAGAAAGCTGGTAAAAGGAAAAAAAGATGGGTGAGATATTGCATAAAAAAAAATTGTGATTACATTTGCACTCTCTCAAGAAAACCCCTCAGGTGCTGTACACTGTAACGTCAGTGAGTTGAATGCGAAGCGGAGTTGTTTTGATGGAAAACGAGAGTTCCACCAAAGCGTTAAATTCCTCAGTAGCTCAGCTGGTTAGAGCACATGACTGTTAATCATGGGGTCCCTGGTTCGAGCCCAGGCTGGGGAGCAAAGCCTTGCAGAAATGCAAGGCTTTTTTGTTTTTGTCCGTTCGAAAATATTCAAGCTAAAAAAACGCAGTTCAAATTAATTTCGCCCAACCATTCAAAAGTTCTCAAATTCCAATGACTAAAAAAGAAATACACGCTTGGTTACTTCATGCCATTGAAGAGCGTGAGCATTCTTTAGCCCAGACATGGAATTCTTTGAACGAAAGCAATCAACAAGAAGGAAAAAGCTCTTCCGGTGATAAACATGAAACGGGCAAAGCCATGGTACATCTGGAATTGGAAAACCTCAACAAACAACATCAAGAAATACTTCGGCAAAAAGAAGAGGTACTTCGCGCTTCCACATTGGTCAATGAAAAGTCAGACGTTGTTCGACTTGGAAGCCTTGTGCACACAACCGCTGGTGTATACTACCTCGCTACAGGATGGGGGAAAACAACACTGAATAACTCAACCATTATGATCATTGGTTTACAATCGCCCGTTGGGAAGGCCATTCTCGGAAAAAAAACAGGTGACAACTTTCAATGGGGAACAACGCAAGGCATAATCCATTCTATAGAATAGTTATTTTACCTTACCGCTTCTTCCAACTTCGCAGTGTCGAATTTCGACATTTGCATGAACGCATATGCCGCTTTCGGAGCCGTTTCTGTATTAGTCATGAGCTTTCCCAATAACCGAGGAACAACTTGCCACGATACGCCGTATTTGTCTCTCAACCATCCGCATTGACCTGCTTGACCCTCTTGAGTGAAATAATTCCAATAATGATCAATCTCTTCTTGCGTGTCTACCGACAAAACAAATGAAATTTTTTCATTGAAAGCCAACTGCGCTGGTTCATTGTTCAAACACATAAAACGAACACCTGTCATTTCAAAAACAACCGCCATGGGGTTCTCTGAAATGAATTGAAAATCGGCGAAAACGTTCTTGTAATATTCTGCCATTCCCTTCGCATCATACGCCCACAAACACGTTGAAAAGTTCGTTGACATAGTTCCTAGTTTTTCGATTCGATATAATTCTTAAAACGATCCAAAATCATCTGCCATCCCAAGCGCTGTGTTTTCGCCTCTCCATTGGAGATGGCTTCAACAAAATACAATCCGTTTGCAAGCGTAGGCTCGACAGTTCTCTCGGTATTACAAGAATATAATTGATTGATTTTTAAACATTATTATTTTGCTTCTCAGGAAAAACTTCTATCTCTGTTGTCCTTTTTACCAGCTGAGTAAAGTTGCCCATAAATTGGGTTGCACGCACCGAACGATCATCTATCCAATGGTAGTTTCCTCCCCTAGGTTTACCAAATAATATCCCGTGATATTGAAACCCATGCTCTTTTAACCAATGTTCAGTCGCTGCTCTATTCTCTTCTGTTCGAGCCGTGAAAAAAGTAATAATGTGCCCCTCCTTATACCACGCATTAATCGTCTCTTTAGCCCCCGGTAATTCTTCACAATCCCACATACGATCGGCCTCCTCGTTCGGCACGTCCTCACAGATTGTACCATCAATATCTATCAAATAATTCTTTTTTCCTTCCGGTAGCAATGGGCTCGCGTTCTTACCTTGAGCATCCTTATTATCGATAAAAATCATAGTAAGTGTGTTTTATACACTAAGGTAATTCTTTTCTCATTGATAATTACAAAAAACTCTTTCTTCGCAACAACTTATTCCAACCTCCACTCGTTTGCCAACTTTAATTAACCCATGAAAAACATCATTAACACAAAAAAAGCCCTTCACGTAGAAGGGCTTTTTATCCTGGGTAATTCTTCTATTTCTGAACCATCATGCGTTGCGTGAGAAACTCACCGTTGAAGCTTGCTTCAATCATGTAAAGTCCATTCGCCAATGGACGATCGAAAGTCATGTTGGTAGTGAACATTCCGTCTACTGCATAGCGGTTTGCAAATACTACACGACCCATTGCATCCAATACACGTACTTGTACGTTCTCAGATGTAATGTTGCTCAACTGAATGTTGATTTCTGAACCGTTGGCTGGGTTTGGATATACATTCAAATTTTGAGATAGGTCTTGTGATACTTTCACATCATCACCAGCTTGTGCATTTGCACCTTCAGCAATCATTCCTGATTGACCAATGATACACATGTATTGAACGGAGCCATACGCTCCTTCACCCCAGGCATATACGGGAGCAGTGCGCACTGCATAGGTTGTACCATATTGCAAGGCTGTAACTAATCCTAAATTCAAATAGTTACTTGCAGCTCCTCTGTAATGAATGATAGGAAGTCCAACAGGGTTGTTACCTGCATCTACTTGCACGAATTCCCACTTCCAGTTATTTACTCCACAAGACCATGGAAGTGATGCTACAATAGCTCCTCTGAAACGCGGGCCATTGCTGCAACGATCAGTAGCACGCAATGAAGTTGCTGGTGTAGCTTCCATAGTTAACGTACAAGATCCAATTGAAGAAACTTCTACTACCTCGGCATTACCTGCACCATCAGTTAAATTGTAAATGTTCGTGATGTTTACGGCATAGGTTGAGCCAAGGGGTAAAGTTGGATTCACATTCGACAATGAAAGGTAATCTGAACTTTGGGTTCGAATGTATGTATTGCCATTCGCAGGGCCACTTGTGCCTACAAACGTGAATCGGTATTGCGCACCAGAACCCGCCCAAGACGCTTTATAAACCTTACATAAATTCAAGGTATTCGACCAAATCGGATTGTTTCCGCTATCGCATCCACCACGCTTCAATGAGCGCACACAAATGCTGTACGTACCAATTCCAGAGGCGCTGTTGTAATTACGAACACCCACTTTATAAATCTGACCTGCAACAAGTCCGTCGATATTCAGAATCTCACCACCCAAACCAGTTACCGCATTTTCTTGAGCTACAAGAACTCCTGCAGCTGTTTGCAATTCAATAACAATGTCATTTTCAGCTGATGCAACCTGAATACTCACTGCCTCAGAATTTGCAGTAAATGAATGCCATTTATCTTCACCTGTTAAGCACGTTGTTTGTGCATTCGCAGATGCAGCATACCCCACTAAAGTATGTGATGTAGCATTACATGAAGGCCAAAATGCAGTTACGGTATTTACAGCGTTTGATGGATTATCACCTGCTTGGTTTCCAGTTGAACAGCCTTCGTTAACGAGGGCATCGCAATCGTCATCATAATTTGTTGAGCATGATTCAGTGGCTGCAGGATTAACGGCAGCATTTGAATCGTTACAGTCGTTACTCGAAGTTACAAATCCAGTTGGCTGGCTGCAAGCATTTGTTGCGCTTCCCGCTCCGTAACCGTCTGCATCTGCATCTGCATAATAATTTGTAAATGTTAAACCATTATCTACTTGCGTATCACAATTATCGTCGATGGCGTTACACACTTCTGTAGCTGTTGGATTCACCGCTGCATTTGTATCATCACAATCGGTGCTATTCGCAACATAACCATAGGGTTGTGTGCAATAACTCAACGGAGAAGAAGCTGAACCGTACCCATCGGCATCGGCATCGGCATACCACATTGAAGGTGTGCAAGGAGCAAAAGCTACTGAGCGGTATGCTTTATTATCAGCTGAATTGGTATAGGTAGCAATGGTATTGATTGTTGCACCTGCTCCCGTATCATCGAACCATACCACTGAGGTAGTTGATGAAGTACCTGTAACCGCGTATACTCTTGGATTTACGCCGGCATAGAAGTCAACCACTACTGAACGAGCACCAGAAGTTGCACCAACAGAAACGGCGTGATCTAAGGTCCAAATACCACCAGAAAGCACCCATTTTTGAACACCAACACCGTTGGTATTATCAGCGATGTAACAAATGGTTTGGTCGTTGTTGAAATAGAATCCATAAGGGTCACCACCTGCACCAACACTAATTTCATTTGTTGCTGTAACGGTTGAAGTTGGAAGACCTGTACCCACCTTATAAATTCCTTTTAAAGCACCACCTGTGGTTGAGGCAGTGGCGTAATAAAGTTGGTCACCAAAGATGTTTATGGCTCTCAGGTTGGTAATATTCGAAGAGACAATAGAGAAAGAAGAGCCGTTGTAGTATTGCACACCTTGAGTTGATCCGGTTGTCCAGTAGCTTGTACCATCTGTACATACACCGCGGAAGTTACCAGCAGTAGGAGAAGAATAAATGGTTCCAGAAGCTACACGGTTGAAGCTGTTGTATCCTATTCCTTGTGTACCAATTACACGTGGTGCAGACGATCCCGTTAAACCTGTTTGAAGTGTTGATGCATCATAACCTGGAATAATCAATTTCGATTTATCAGGAGAAAGTGTAATCATATTCTCTAAGGTGGAATTACCTACCATTACTTGTCTATTGGCTCCGGTGGTTGGAAGTGCTATTGTACCTGCCACACCACTTGTTGACATCTCTTCCAAGAAGATGGCAGTACCGCCCGTTCCTAGGGTTGTTGAACCAGCACCTGCGCGAAGCGCAACAATATTACCTGGCGTGTAATTGCCATAGACACATGTTGTATTGTCTGGACATGTGGTGGCAGCGTTGTAGTTCGATGCATTCACGTCTGTACAACCGACTACAGCACCTTCGTCTGTTGTTCCGTTACAGTTATCATCAATGAGGTTACACAAAATTTCAGATACTCCTGCATTAACGGAAGCATTGGAATCATTGCAATCGCCAGAAATTCCGGCAATGGCTGTATAGGTTGCTCCAGGTGAAGCACAAGCACTCGATGTTGAGATATAATAACCATCGGCATCGGCATCTAAATACCACAAGGTGGGATAGGTACATGAGTTATCGCTGATGTTCGCTAACGCGTCATAGTTACACGCATTACTATCCATACATCCGTAGTCGGCACAAATGCTGTTTACAACTGTATTGATATTGTTATCTGCTGCAAAATAACCGGTATTGGCTTCGGTTCCAACCAAAATAAAGTTGTAATCTGTTGCTCCTGATGCTCCGTTTAAATTAATTGAAATGGAACCTGAGTTGCCGGTGATGTTTGATGCAGTGCCCACTAGGTCACCTGCTGAATAAGATGTTCCGTTCGCTGCAACTAAATATGCGTTTACGGTGTATGACTGCGTGAAGTTCGTAGTTGTAAAGTTCAAGCTTCCTGTATACGTTGGACAAAAATCAGATGTGCTTGACGTTAAGTTAATGGTTGGACAGTCCTCATCAATAAGACCATCGCAGTCATTGTCAATTCCGTCGTTGCAGACTTCTGCAGGACATGGAGTACCTGCTATGGTGAAATTGTCTACACGATTTGTGCCTCCTGTTTGAACAGTTGCGTTCGAAATGCTTGTTGTAGAAGTATTCACCAAACGAAATTTCACATTGGCTTGTCCATTCAATGCTGTGATTGAAGAAAGGTCAATCTGTTTGGTAGAAATTGGCTTGGTAAAGGCAGCATTCCATGAATCGTTAGTCAGGGTATAGGTGTATCCTGTTGTTATAAAGTTGGTGCCATCTACACTGTAAAAAAATTCGAAATCTTTTGGACCCGTGTTACTGCCCGTTTGATCCCAAACAGCAAACAATTGATTGAAGCCGAGAGTGTTCATTTCAAATTCATAGTATCCATTGACATTCCATGTATTTGAGTTCAATGCTAATGAAGAACCGTTACCGGTAACTGAGCTCCATGTGGTAGAGGCTGAGTGGCTTCCACGCACTGCGCTTCCTGTTGCGTTAGCCCCTAAATTGGCTGCTGCCCCAGTGTACGTTAATCCGGTTGAAATAGTAGTGCCTGATGGGCTGGGCAAAGCATTAAAATCCCATTTCGCAACACCATTTCTTACAATCAATGTAGCTATAGCTGAACCTGATAAGGTGTTGGCATCGCCCGGATTTGTTGCAGTAATATCAGCTGAACCTGCACCAACAATGGTTAGCACATTTCCTACAATGGTTGCAACACTGTTGTCTGAAGAGGTGTAGCTCAAGTTTAGAGGAGTAAATGTTGAACTAGCCGACATTGTTAAAGGACCCTCACCTACTACCATGTGTGGTAATGTGAAGGAGACCGTTTGAGAAGCTGGAATAATGTTTCCAGTCAATCCGGTAGGATTAGTTAAAATATAATTCGATGCATTGGCTCCACTTAGGGTGCAAGTAGCGGTTACTGAAATACCATTTGCAACATTGGGGTCTGCAAATGTTCCTGTACCAACCAAAGCAACAACATCTGAACCTACAACACCAACTAAATCGCCGGTGATGGTTGCCACGGTGTTGCCGTTGTATATTTTGTCTGTAACAGCAGCATTCGCTAAGGTTAATGATGCAGGATCAACTACAATGGTCTGCTGAACATCGCTTGCTGGGTTATACGTTACACCATCACCCGGCTGTGAAGCTGTGATTACAGCTGTTCCAGCACCAACAATGAAAAGTGTATTGCCAGAAACTGTGGCCACGTTGATGTTTGAGGAAGCGTATGCGACAGTTAAACCGGAAGTTGAAGAACCGTTTAATGCAATTGGCGAAATACCATAGGTCACCGGACTAGCCAAAGTGAATGAGATTGTTTGCGATTGCAAGGTGGCAACGTCTACCGTATTGGTGGCATCTAAAGGCACAAGAATATCTGCCAAACCCGTTGTACTCACGGTAATGTTTCCGGTATATGTTCCAATTGGAGCTGATTGATTGATTCGCACATAAATGATTTGACCAGATAGGGTGCCACCTGTGGTAGGAACAGAAATGGAAGCGCTGTAATTTGCTCCGTCAGACGAAACTTCAAAATTGGTTGGAGCGGCAACTGTAACGTTACCTATGATATTTGTTCCATCCAATTGAAAAGCCGTAGGAGCTGAAGGTGTACCTTGATTGGTGTATAGAGATGTTAGGGTACCGGTTGCTGTTAAGGTTGGATTCACGAAAGTTCCTGCCAATTTGATATCGTCAAGACGCGCTGCAACTGTTCCAGATTTCACAAATCGGATTTGAAGATCATTTACTTGTGCAGCTGCAGGCAAGGTCACACCAGAAATGAGATACCAACCCTGTGCTGCGTTAGTCGCTTGAGGAAATGTAAAAGGAACACTTACCCATCCCGCACCCGAATTGTATTCCAAAACCAGTGAAGGTAATGCAGTTCCAGACTCTTTTCGGTAACCGAAACTCAATGACATAGCGGTATAGTTCGCAACATCAATATTTCCAATTCCGAATCCATAAGATCCGCTTGTGGCCGTAAAGAAAACGTTTCCGGTTCCCGATGCACCTGTATATCCGGCCGATCCACTCGTTGATCTCAAATCTGCAGAATTGGCAGCACCACCATTTGAGAAAACTAGACTTGCTGTGTTGGTCCAGCCAGACCACCCTGAAATAGCAGTGGTTGCCGAAATAGCACCAATGGATTCATTAAATACAGTTGTTTGCGCTGTTGCGTTGAAGGTGGCCAACAAGAATACAAGCATGACCGAGAGCTTTGATAGCAAAGATTTCATTTATTTAGGTTTTAGCGATACAAAAATACTTGGAATAAGTCAAAACACTCATTTCCAATGTAAACAACATTTGAACGATTTGTCAACTACAAAACCGACATGGCAGAAGTCAACTTCGTAATTTGCTCTCCCAACACCCTCAACTTATCAGCCTCTTCTTGCGCTTCACTTTCAGCTTCTTTTTTCTTTTTCTCCAATTCTGAAACCGTCTTTTCGGCTTCACGAACTTTATCTTGAGCCTTATCTTCTTGATTCTTGAACTCCCTTACCTTATCCTTTTGACTACTCACCTTGTCTTTCGCACTTCGCTTCTTCAACTCCAATTTCTCTATCGCCTTTTGTATATCTGTGAGCTCATTGTTGATTTTTGCTTCCTCCTTGATTGCCTTTTTCATTTTCCTTCCCTCGCCATCGCCATTTGCTATCAATTCTGCCTTACGTTCATTTACTTCACGCAACAGCTTTTCATTCTCTTCTTTTTCCTTCTCTACCGGCTTTATTTCGTCTTCAATACTTTGAACTACCTTCTCCAATTCACTTAATACGACCTCTTGCTCCTGACGTTTTTTTTCTTGCTCTTTGACGTCCTGATTTTTTTGATCTATTGTTTTTTGTACATCTACAATCTTTGCATTTTGCTTCTCTATAGACTCCTTCAACTTGGTCACCGTTCCGTTGGTCATGCTATAATCTTTTTGAACTTTATCCAATAATTCTTGATAGCGATCTTTCAAATATGCTGTGTAGAGTATTTGAAGCTCTGACTTTAACTTCACCCATGGTTCATCTGTTAAAGCAAACACTTTCTTGGTTTGGTCTAATCTCAACTGAATAAGCAGTAATTCCTTACCACTCTCCTTTTTTGTATCGAATAACAACTGAACTTTCTCCGTTGAAATGGAACTGAAAACAAGCGGATCACTTGCCCAACCGGTTTTGGTTCTCGACATGCTCAACCCTTTGGTGTCTTTCCAGGCGTTTTTGACATATTTCAAAAACCAATCGGCATCATCAACTATAGTCACTTCAAGAGCGGGTTGATTGTCTAATGTAGCATCACGCGAAATGAATTTTTGTGGCACAAGAAACACTTCTTCTGATGTGCGCAATTGGGAAATTCCAACTAAAAATAAACAACTAAAAAAAGCAGTAATTACATATTTCATTTTAGATTCTTTTTCATTATAAAATCATTCATCCAATACCCACCACCTATATCAAAATCTTTTTCCTCTTCTACTACAAATCCCTGTTTCAAGTAAAAAGCCACATTGGGATTATGTCGGTTTACCGTTAGACGTATACAATCTGAATTGTTGTCTATTGCGGCCAACTCAACTTGCCTAATCATTTGCTTTCCAATTCCTTTTCCATGCAATTCAGGGTGAAGATATAACTTATGCAAGAATGTCTCATGCCCTTTAATCTCAAATGCCAAAAAGCCGCAATCTTTATCATTTTCACTCACCAATAAGAATATGACGCCATTCAGAACATCTTGCTTCAGCTTTTCCAATGTGTACATCCAACGCAGCATGTATTCTATTTGATTTTCCGAAATCATGTTGCTGTAGACCAAAGGCCAAATCTCATGCGCCAGCCTTTGAATACAAGCTAAATCTGCTATTTCGGCCTTGCGAATTTCAATGCTCATCCGTGCATGGTTTCTGATTTACCGTACTTGAACATCAAATCAGCTTCGAATGCAAGAAATTCTTTCCATCGGGAATCAACATCTATATCTCCACCATATTTCTTTGCAAATTTGATGAATGTGGCATAATGCTCTGCTTCACTTTCCATGAGGTTGCGATAAAAAATTTTGAGTCCTTCATCTTCAATGTTTTCTGACAGCAATTTGAATCGTTCACAAGAACGCGCTTCGATCATAGCTGCAAAAAGCATTTGATTCACAAATTGCTCCTTTTTCCCTCCACCGGGTTTCAAAATGAACGAAGCTAGATCAGAGACATATTCATCTTTTCGTTCACGGCCAAGTTTCAAACCGCGTTTTAAGAGCTCTTGGTGCACCATTCGAAAATGTTCCATTTCTTCAATTGAAATTCGTGTGCATTCCTCAACTAAATCAGGATACTCCGGGAATCGAACAATACAACTTATGGCGCTACTTGCTGCTTTCTGTTCGCAATAGGCGTGATCTGTTAAAATCTCTTCTATGTTCGACTGAACCAATTTTACCCACCGGGGGTCGGTAGGTAATTTTAATCCAAGCATTACTTTTTGAGCCGAAGATTCCATGATCCAAAAATAACTTGTTTTTCGGATTTACTGCATTGTTTCTCGTTACCTTCGACGTGAAATATGTCAAGAAAAAAAAAGAACAAATTCGGTAGCTTCAAGCGCGACTTGCGCAATGATATTTTGCAAGTACTTCAGGTATCTCCAAAAAAAGCTATCAATCACAAACAAATTGCGGCCTCACTAGGAATATCGGACTCAGGTGTGCGAACGCTCATTTTTGAAATACTCATTGAAGAAGTTGCAAATGGCCATGTTCTGGAAGTGGAGCGGGGTAAATTTTTACCCGCTAAAGTTGACACTCAATCCATGGAAGGCGTTATTGATATTAGTCGTTATGGTCGCGGATATGTATCCATTCCTGGATTCGATGATGACATTGAAATTGAAAAAGGTCGAATTGGATTTGCCCTACAAGGTGACACTGTAGAAATAGAAGTTTTCAAGAGAGGTAGGAAGTTATCTGGTCGCGTTATTCGTGTAGCTCAGCGCTGTCGTGAACGTTATGTAGGGACCATTCAACTGTATAAGGAGCATGCATTTTTCCTTCCGTCAGATAAAAAAATTCATGTCGATTTCTTCATACCGAAACATGATTTGAACGGCGCGCATCAAGATGATAAAGTGGTTGTTGAAATTGTGAAGTGGGAAAATCCGGAACACAAGCCTTTCGCGAAAGTCATTGAAGTGCTTGGTCAGCCGGGAAGTCACCAGGTAGAAATGAACGCTATCATTTATGAATATGATTTACCCACTGCTTTTCCTGAGGCTGTTCATTTAGAATCTGAAGCCATATCAACAGCCATTTCTGAGGAAGAAATCGGAAAACGCAAAGATTTTCGTAAAACAACAACATTTACTATTGACCCTTACGACGCCAAAGATTTTGATGACGCGTTGTCTTTTGAAAAATTAGAGAACGGCCATTTAAACATAGGAGTCCACATAGCAGATGTAAGTCACTATGTGCAGCCGAATACATTACTTGAAAAAGAAGCCTTAAAAAGAGCTACAAGTGTTTATTTGGTTGACAGAACCATACCCATGTTGCCTGAAAAGCTCTCAAATGAATTGTGCTCCTTACGTCCGAATGAAGATAAGTTGTGTTTTTCGGCAGTTTTCGAAATGAATGGTGAAGGGGAAATCATTCACAAGTGGTTTGGTCGAACAATCATACATTCAGATCACCGATTCACATACGAAGAAGCGCAAGAAATCATTGAAGGAAAACAAGGCCCCTTTGAAGATGAGATACGCACCTTGAATGAACTAGCCAATAAATTAAGAGCAAAACGATTTAAAAAAGGAAGTATTGATTTTGATTCTGACGAAGTGAAATTCAAGCTTGATGAAACCGGTAAACCAACAGGAGTATTCATTAAAAAGATGAAAGATTCCAATCAGCTCATTGAAGATTTCATGCTTCTAGCTAACCGAGAAGTGGCTGCATACATTGGAAAGAAAACGGGTGAAATGCAACGTCCTTTCGTTTATCGAATACATGACACTCCAAGTCCAGAAAAAATAAACCAACTTCGAACCTTCATCGGACACCTCGGTTACAAACTTCCTAAAGCACGCGAGATTGATCATCAAAACACCATTAAAGCGCTGCTTGACCAAGTGAAAGATCAGCCGGAAGAGTCAAGTGTGCGTATCATGGCAATTCGGGCCATGGCAAAAGCCGAATATAGCACACACAACATTGGGCATTTCGGTTTAGCTTTCGATTACTACACACATTTTACCTCACCCATTCGGCGCTATCCAGATGTTATGGTGCATCGCCTTCTGCAACATTATCTTGATCAAGGAAAGCCCGTTAGCGAGAGCGAACTTGAACTCAAATGCAAACACTCTTCCATGCAAGAGAAAAAAGCTGCAGAGGCTGAGCGCGCGAGCATTCGATACAAACAGGTTGAATATTTGTTAGCACGAAAAGGAGAGACTTTTGAGGCCCGTGTGTCTGGCATGAATAAGTGGTCCCTATTTGCAGAGACTTTAGATACGCGGTGTGAAGGTGCTATTCCAATTGAGAGTATTTCCGGAGACAGATTTGAATTTATTTCAGAGCAATATGTTTTAAGGGGAATGAGAAGAAGAGAAGAAATACATCTCGGCGACCGAATACTTGTTCGGGTTAAAGATGGAAATTTAGAAGATCGTATCATTGTCTTCGAAAAAATTGAATCATGATCTTTACAGATTGCCCATTCCAAGAATTACTTCCGGTTTTAGATTCAATACCCTGGTTTGATGCGCGGAGTGAAAACGAGTACATACAGGGACACATTCCTGGAGCTATTAATTTACCCATTCTCAATAATGAACATCGGCATTTGGTTGGAATCTGTTACAAAGAAAAGGGAAAAGAAAAAGCAATTCAATTGGGTTTTGAATTGGCCACACCACATTTTCCAATGTTAATTGAAAAGGCTCAAAAATATGGAAACAAAGCTGTTGTTTATTGTTGGCGAGGTGGACTTCGAAGCCAGTTTCTTTCAGAACTGCTAGCCAAAAATGGAATTACAGTCATTCGAATTGCGGGGGGATACAAAACATACAGAAACTGGTGCATTGAATACTTTCAATCTGAAAACCGAATGATCATTCTATCGGGAAAAACAGGGACAAATAAGACCATGTGGATTGAATCATTATGGGAAAGTGGTGAACCCACAATTCATTTAGAAAAACTAGCCAATCACAAAGGAAGCACCTACGGCGGAATTGGACAACCCCCCCAACCCACTCAGGAACAATTCGAGAATGATTTGGGATTGGCGCTTTATAAAAC
Source organism: Bacteroidota bacterium (assembly GCA_016868835.1). Lineage (GTDB taxonomy): Bacteria > Bacteroidota > Bacteroidia > Flavobacteriales_D > Sanyastnellaceae > CAIZGX01. The sequence continues at coordinate 15,861 of VGFR01000014.1, forward strand.
GAAAGGCGAAAGGTATTGGATAGAAAATGAAAGTAGATTCATTGGAAAAGTTCGAATTCCAGATGCTTTATTCAATCAATTTCCTGCACAACCTCACATTCAAATAGAGCTTGATTTGGAAAACCGAGTGACCGTTATTTATGACCAATATGCCACCTTACCCAAAGATGAGCTCATTGAGAAAACAAAAGCCATTGCGAAACGCATGGGTTTCGAGCAAAATCAACAAGCTATAGCATTTCTTGAGGATGGACAGATGACTGAATGGATAAAGTGTATGCTGGAGTATTATGATAAAACGTATTTACACAGCAAAATGAGATCAAAAATATCGGGTGAAATTCACACATTGAACATCGTTGACTCGACCAATGTGAATGATTTTATTTCATTGAAAAAACAAATTGAACATGAATTTAACTGAGTACAGCCGCGCCTCTGGATGTGGGTGTAAAATTGCACCTGCTGATTTACAAGAAATACTTCAAGATTGTGGTTTCGACCACTCGAATCCTTTGCTTTTGGTGGGAAGCGGGAGCAATGACGACGCCGCTGTTTACGACTTAGGGAATAATCGGGCATTGATTTTTACTACAGATTTTTTCATGCCCATGGTCAATGACCCTTTTGAATTTGGAAAAATTGCCGCTGCGAATGCTTTGTCTGATGTTTATGCGATGGGAGGCAAGCCTTTTCTGGCGCTTGCTATTCTTGGATGGCCCATTGAACAACTCCCGAAATCAGTTGCTTCGGAGGTCATGAAAGGGGCTGAATTTGTTTGCAAAGAAGCCAATGTAACCATTGGAGGTGGTCACTCTGTAAATAGCAAAGAACCTTTCTTTGGTTTAGCTGTAAATGGGATGGTTGAAAAATCGAATATTAAAAAAAATAACATTCTTACGGAAGGACTTCAACTTGGACTCACGAAACCCTTAGGTTTCGGTATTGGAACTTCCATGCTTCGCAGAGGGTTGCTTGATGATGCCGAGATTCTAGAACTTCAAAATTGGATGTCGAAATTAAATAGCCATGGACATGCGTTAGGTGAACTTCATGCAGTAAAAAGCATGACTGACATCACCGGCTTTGGTATTCTGGGGCATTTGTTGGAAATGGCTACATCATTTGACGGAAGCATATTCTTAGATTACAATTCCATTCCTATTCTTGACTCAGCAAGAAGAGGCGCAAGTCAATTTATATTTCCAGATAATACCACCAAGAACTTCAATTTCGTGAAAGAGGACTGTACTGCTCTTAGCGGAGAGCAAATGCTTACGTTATGTGATCCCCAAACCAGTGGGGGGCTACTTTTCAGTTATGAAAAACAAAGTAAAAACGAAATAGAAACAATACTAGGAACAGAGGGATTGTCTTGGCATGTCATTGGAGAAACCCGAGCACATTCTGAGAAAAAGCTTCATGTCTATTGATCCCAATGGAATTGTAGTGTTGAAACTCTTGTTCAACAAAAATTCAGTCTAAATTTGTAAAAAATTACATCTATGTATCCAGCAGAATTAGTAGCACCTATGCGTGCAGAATTGACACAACTTGGCTTCAATGAGGCCACCTCTATAGACCAAGTAGATTCATTGGTAAATCAGTCAGGAACTGTATTGGTTGTATTGAATTCCGTATGCGGATGTGCTGCAGGCAGCATGCGTCCGGGGGTTCGCAAAGCACTCGAAACAGCACAAAAAAAACCAAGTCATTTGGTAACGTGTTTCGCTGGTGTGGACAGAGAAGCTGTTGAACAAGCAAGAAAATACATGCTTCCCTATCCCCCATCTTCTCCAAGTATTGCACTTTTCAAAGATGGTCAGTTACAGCACATGGTAGAACGTCATCACATTGAAGGCCGCACAGCAGACATGATTGCCACACATTTGAATGCCATGTTCGAAGAGTTTTGTTAGGCGAAAATTTGACTAAATAATTCTTCAACTTTTGAAACTTCAACCACCTCAATATCAGAGGTGGTTTTTTGTTTGTGAAAAGCCGAAATATAAATCTTTTCGAATCCCAATTTCGCTGCTTCCTGAATGCGCTGCTCTAAACGAGCAATGGGTCTAATTTCACCACTTAAGCCCACTTCGCCGCAAAAGCACGCATTTCTTGGAACCGCAATGTCTTCATTACTTGAGAGAATGGCTGTTATAACAGCCAAATCCAAAGCTGGGTCTTCAATTTTAATTCCTCCTGCAATGTTCAGGAACACGTCTTTCATTCCCAACCGAAAACCGCATCTTTTCTCCAAGACGGCCAGAAGCATATTCATTCGGCGTAAATCATAACCCGTTGTACTGCGTTGCGGTGTACCATAGACAGCAGTGCTTACCAATGCTTGAATTTCCATAAGCATAGGCCTCCCGCCTTCCATAGCAGCGGCAATAGCCGATCCACTCAATTGTGCAGTAGATGAATCTATGAGAATATCGCTTGGGTTCTCTACGGCTCGCAGACCTGCACCCATCATTTCATAAATTCCCAATTCATTCGTGGAACCAAATCTATTCTTATGGCTGCGAAGAATTCGATAAATGTGGTGACGGTCTCCTTCGAACTGCAAAACCACATCTACCATATGCTCGAGCACTTTAGGTCCAGCTAGACTTCCATCTTTGGTAATGTGACCTATAAGGAATACCGGTGTGTGTGTCTCTTTTGCGAATTTCATCAATTGTAACGTACATTCCCGCACTTGCGAAACACTGCCAGGTGCACTTTCAATGTGCTCGCTTTGTAAAGTTTGTATCGAATCAATGATGGCAACTTGAGGTCGCATGGCTTCGAGTTGACCTATGATTTGTTCGCACGAAGTTTCCATGAGAACATGACATCTCGGATTATCATAGCTCAGCCTCTTGGCGCGCATTTGAATTTGTTCTTCGCTTTCCTCGCCGCTCACGTATAACACGGAAAAATTCAATTGCATCAATGCCAATTGCAATAGCAATGTAGATTTTCCTATTCCCGGCTCTCCGCCAAAAAGTATTAATGAACCAGGAACAAGCCCACCGCCTAAAACACGATTTAATTCTAAATCCAATAGCGGAGCACGCTGACGATCTTCGATTTCGATTTCAGAAATGGTTTTAGGTGTAGCCTTTAAACGAATACTCGATCTCGTATCGGTAGATTTCCCGACTACTTCTTCAACATATGAATTCCATTCCTGACAAGACGGACATTTACCAATCCATTTGGGGCTTTGCGCACCGCAAGATTGACAGAAAAATACAGATTTTGTTTTCGCCATTCTTCAAATTTGCGAATAACCGCTGTAACAAAATGGAAATGTTTATAATTAACTATTCCGCAAAAAGTTGAATTTTTCCTTTTGCTTGATGCCTAGCACCTTCCTTATCTTGATATTCAAGAAACCAGAAATAAGATCCTGGCTGCTGCAATTCATTGTTCAACTTTCCATCCCAAACAGATGAATGCGTACTTTCAAAAACCACTTTACCTGTTGATGATGTAATTGTGAAATGGCTGAACGAATTAATATTCATAGAACCCTCCAGCACATCGAAAGAGTCATTCTTTCCGTCAAAGCCCGGAGCAAAAGCGTTCACAGCATTTAATTGCGCCGGTTTGTAAACTTTTACTTTTTGTAATTCCGTCTTTCTTTCTCCCAATACCTCAACCATTAAACTTACTTCGTACTCCCCTTCTTCGTCAAATTGAATAGCCACCGCTTGATCATGCGATTCAAAACCATTGCTTACACTCCAGTGATACTGATCTGCCCCATCTTGTGCAGCGAAAAGGAAGTAACGCAATTCATTTTGATTCGTAGGAACACAAGTGAAATGCGCTGTAAGTTCCACGTTTTGATGAGATGATTGAACAATGGTCTCACGATTCTCGACCACTTGTTTATTCTCAATATTTCGAGAATTGGAATGAATTAAATCTTCCATTTCATCTGAAAGTTGAAACTCTCTCTCCTGAAATACAAATGAGCTATTTTCTAATTCATTGGAATGAGTTACACGTGATTCTTGCTCACTAACATGATTTGTAACGTCATTGTTGGTCGAATGTTCAATCTCTTTAGTAAGGGTTTCAATTGTATTGGTCGAACTTTTATTTTCTTCCTGCTGCAATTCAGTATTTTGTTGCGAAACGGGCGTAGAAAAAGAATCGTCATTGAATATAAAGAACGTAACTACTGAAACTGCCGCTACTCCAGCAACAACAGCTGCCAATTTTGAAAGCGCTGACCAGCCTGCATTGTGTGATGCAGGAAGCTGTTTCGCGAGATTATTCCACACATGATCGGCATTTACCTCATGGTGTTCAAACTTCGATTGAAGCAGCTCTTCTAGGTTTAACTTACTGTTATCTTTCATCTATTCTTTTCAGCAACCAATTCTTGGCCTTTAAATATTGTGTTTTCGAAGTGCTTTCATTTATCCCCAGTTGGTCTGAAATCTCTTTATGACCAAAACCCTCTATGGCGAATAAATTAAACACCGTTCTATAACCCGTGGGCATTTCCGAAATTATTTTTAATAAATCGTCTGCCTGCAACTTCTCAAGCTGAGATTCCTGATTGTCATGAACAGCATATGCTGTATCAATAGAAATCTCATTTTGTTTTTTAATTCTTGATTTCAATTGTGTTAGAGAGGTGTTCACCACAACTCTTCTCATCCATCCCCCCAAAGGACCATCGCCCTTCCATTGATTCAAACTTTTAAATATTTTAATGAAACTCTCCTGAAGAACATCCTCAGCCTCTTCTCTACTGCCCATATATCGCAGGGCAATAGCAAATAGCTTCCCTGAATAAAGCTTGAAAAGTTTCTCTTGGGCATTGGGTTTTCCCGCCATACACTCTTCAACCAATTCCTTTTCAGTCATAGTCACATCATGAGTATGATTATAGACTTATAGAAAAAGTTGCCTGAGGCATATGTACTTATCTTAGAAGTGTTACTGTACCCTCCAAAACCTCTAGTCGACGGTCTGACAAATGTTCAACTTCAATTCGCCAAACAAACGAATCTGATTTTGGATAATACTCTCCGCCTCTGATGTTGCCTATCCAAGCCTCTCCGAGGTTATTTGTCTCAAACATAAGTGTTCCCCATCTATCATAGATAACGAAACGGTAATTTTCTGGATTTGCACCGTTTACGACTGGTAAAAACACATCATTTTTACCATCATTATTTGGCGAGAAGGCATTCGGCACCCAAATCTGTAAAATAGACTCGATGAGAATATCATAACAAATGGAATTTGTACAGCCGTGAATGTTGGTTGTTTCCAAGCAAACCGGATACACAGCTAGGTCCACATCAGGGAAGGTCCACATTGGATTTGGCTCTGTGCTGCTTCCAAACGTTGCAAAAGTCCAATCATAGGAGTCGCCATTAACGGACAGGTTAGAGAACTGAACTTCGGTTTCAAGCACGTTGACTGGGTCAGGTGTCCACGCAAAATCAGCTACTGGATAATCCCACACATTAATTGGGGCTGCCAATGATGTAAAACTTGAACATCCGTCGGGTGACATTACATAAAGCGAAGGGGTATAAGATCCTACCTCGTCATAAGTATACGTTTGAGGACTACAATCTGCTATTGTTGTTCCATCTCCCATGGTCCAAATACAATTACCTATCAAATTCGGATCAGTTGTATTATTGAATTGAACTGTAACGGGATAGCATCCCTCCTGAGCACTCACCGTAAACGTTACTTCAGGTACTTCAAAGACTGTAATCAACAAAGTATCAGAAGCGGGTGCATTACATCCATCATCGGCATAAACATATACTCCGGTAGATACAGGAGGACAAATGGTGTTTGTCAATCCATCAGGACCAAGGGTTGTTCCACCCACAGGTGTTCCAATTTCGTACCATTGAATGGTTAAGTTGTTATTTCCTCCAGACACAGCGGCAGTCATGTCTACACATTCTCCTTCACATATTTCTTCTAATAACGTCCCATTTTGAATTTGCAATGAGATGGCATCACTCATATCAAGTGAGACAGATTCAATTGTGCCCAGGCAGCCGAGACCATCTATTACTTGAGCATAAATGGTAATATCTTGATTGATGTTGTAGTTAAAAGTCGATCCAGTTCCTAGCACACATGCAGGAATATTATTACAATCAGCCCAAGTTATTGTTAAGTTGGAATCTCCTCCTGAAGCAGTGGCTGTGAGTGGCACCAGTTGACCAAAGCAGAATAAATTAGGTTGTGCATCAACCGTGAGAATAATTTCTGCTGATTGCTCGGTAAGTACTAAGTTCAAACTATCAAATACACACCCTTGTGCATCGGTAATTTGAACGTTATAGGTACCTGCGCTGAGGTTGTTAAAGATTCCTGAGGCCTGAGCTCCAATTCCCACTCCTGTCAATGCATTGAAAACATTGAATGACGTGGCATTAACATCTTGAATTTCTAAAGATCCATTTGCATCTTGGAAACATAGCGGTTGAGTAAGAATAACATTATCAATTGGATTGTCTGGCAGTTCTGTAATAACAATGGTATTGCTGAATGTGCATCCGAGAATATCTGTTAAAGTATAATCGTATGTCGCCGGACATAAATTCGCAAGTGTGAGTCCAACCAATGTTGGGTCTGACCAAACAACTTGATAACTCGGCACACCACCGTTGGGCGTTAAATCTATTTCTCCAGTGCAAGTGGCATAGCAAACCGTTGTTACATTGGCTTCATTTACGTTCAATTGATCCGCTGCATAAACCGTGAAAGAGCTTGTATTTACGCAACCTATTGCGTCAATTCCAGTCACAACATAGGTGACAGAACCAACTGGAGATACTGAAATAACATCAAGGTTATCTGCCGTGGTAATTGTGGGATCTGTTGCCCATTGATAATCTTGAGCACCTGTGGCGGTTAAATCTGTAGATTGGCCAAAGCAAATCGAGTCTTGCAGTGTAGTAATGGAAATGTTTGGAAGTGGATTTACAATTACTTCTGAAATGGCCGTGGTAACTGCGTCACAACCGTTACCCGAAAGTGTCACAGTGGCGTAATAATAAGTAGTGCCATCGGGAGTATTAACTGGCGTTAAAGTATTCGAAACCTCTGTGAGTAATGTGCCACCAATTGTTGAATTCGATGCATTGGAAAACCATTCAATGATCGGATTTCCGAATCCATCCGCATATGTGAATGACAAATCAGTAGACGCGTCATTTACACAAAGCGTTTGTGTTGTTAATGGTTGCGTTAAGATACTTGGATCTGAGACAAAAGTATTCGTGCTCGCAGTTGAAGTTACAGCATCGCAACCCAATCCATTCAAACTAGCAACAACGTAGTAGAAATAGTCACCTGGCACATTGGAAGTTGGTGGCGTATAGGTTGCATTTGTTTCTCCCAAAATAAGGGTACCCCCGGTATTCTGAGGATTTGAATTAGAGTACCATTGATAAGAAACAACACCTGTACCATTTGCAACAGCAGTCTGTAACTGGGTAGGGGTTCCTCCAACGCACAAGGAATCTAAAGTCAATGGTTGAGTGGAAATGATTGGATCTGCCACTACCACAATTTCAGAAGCCGCGGTGGTAGTTGCATTACAACTTAGACCAGACAAGCTAACAGTTAAATAATAGTATTGCGAACCTACAGCATTTCCGCTTGGGGTATAAGAATCGTTCGTTGCTCCTGGAATCAACACTCCACCCGTGGTGGTATTTGTGGCATTGGAATACCACTGATATGACGGCGTTCCGGTTCCATTGGAATAAGCACCGGTCAATGCATTTGGAATTCCATCTAAACAAATGGTTTGAGTGGAAAGAGGTTGCGTTGAAATGGAAGGCTGAGGAACAACAATTACTTCTGAAGTTGCCGTAGTTGTTGAATTACAACCCGAACCACTAAAATTGACAACACAGTAATAATAGGTTGTACCTGTAGCTGATGCCGGAGGTACAAACGTAGCATTTGTTTCATTCAAAATTGCGTTCCCGCCAGTATTACCACTATTCGTATTACTATACCATTGATAGATAGGGGTGCCTGTACCATTCAACGTTGAAAGTGCGAGGGCCGGAATACTTGCACCTATACACACAGAATTGGTTGTTAATGGCTGTGTATTTATAGATGGATCGCTCACAACGATTACCTGAGTTGTACTTGAGTTTACACTTCCACAACCTGCACCAGTTAGTGATATCGTTGCATAGTAAAAATAATTTCCAACGGTATTTAAAGCAGGCGGAGAAAACGTATTTAATGTTGCCCCTACAATGGCCGCTCCACCCGTATTCGAATTAGTTGAATTGGAATACCACTGATATGTTGCAGTTCCAGATCCACCTGTATACGCAACTGAAAATGCTGGTGGCGTTCCTCCCACACATATAGTTCCACCCGCAATGGGTTGAGTTGAAATGGTTGGAAGATTGTTCACTATAACTTCAACCGCTGAACTTGTAACGGATCCACAACCAGCCCCGGACAACGAAACAACGCAATAATAATAAAATGTTCCTGCTGTATTGGTGGGTGGTGTGTATGTGGCATTGGTTGCTCCTGCAATAGCTGTTCCTCCAACATTGGTTGCATTGACATTTGAATACCATTGATAGGTTGGAGTCCCTGTTCCATTGGTATAAGCTACACTTAAATTAGTAGGAGTTCCGTTGATACAAAGTGTTTGCGTTGCTAAAGGTTGTGTAGAAACTGTTGGGGCTGTTACAACGGTTACTTGTGAGGCGATTGTTGTAAGTGTTGAACAACCAGGACCCGTTTGCGTAATAACACAATACACATATGCCGTTCCAACAACTGCCGTTATTGGATTTAATGAGGAAGCGCTTCCAGATGGTATTCCCCCTGTTGTTGAGTTAGTCAAGTTGGTAAACCATGCATAAGAAAAATTACCCGTTCCACCGGTAAGCACAGGTGTCAAGGCCGTTGCAATACCATTTTGACATACCGTTATACATGCCAAAATTTGGGTAGTGATTGTGGGGTCTGCTACAACTGTTACTTGAGCCACCGCAGAAGTTGTTGATCCGCAACCAGATCCACTCAATGTGGCAATACCATAATAGTAATAGCTGCCAGCGGCATTTAATACAGGTGGCACGTAGGTAGCTGCTGTTGCGCCCGCAATTACAGTTCCGCCGGAAGTTGAGTTCAATGTATTTGAATACCATTGATAGGTTGGTGTTCCTGTCCCGTTGCTGTATGCTAGAGTAAGACTTGAAGGTGCACCGCCAACACAGATGGTTTGAGTTGCCGTTGGTTGGGTTGTTACTGTGGGCAGAGCTACTGCAATTACAGCAGCAGTATTCGAAGTAATACTTGAACAACCTCCGCCTGTAAATGAGATTTGGCAATAGTAATAAGTGGTAACAGCCGCCACTGCAGTTGGCGTATAGTTTGCATTTGTTGCACCCGCAATAAGCACTCCACCGGTATTTGAATTGGTTGAATTAGAGTACCATTGATAAGATGGAATTCCAGTTCCATTGGTGTATGCCACTGTTAACGGAGAAACCACTCCGCCAGCACAAATTGTTTGAGTAGTCAGTGGTTGAGTCGAAACACTTGGTCCCTGTGTAACTACAACTGTTGCGACGCTTGATGTGGCTGTATTGCAACCCGTTCCTGAAAGTGTTACAATACAATAATAGTATTGTGTTCCAACTGCGTCGGTAGCTGGCGTATAACTGGCATTCACAGCTCCTGCTATCAGCGTACCACCTGTAGTGCTATTGGATGAGTTCGAGTACCATTGAT
>VGFR01000015.1 GCA_016868835.1 Bacteroidota bacterium
TCCACCTACGCAAATGGTTTGCGTTGACGGACTGGCTGAAGCGATTGGGTCAGGTACAACGATTGCAGCTACATTGTTTGAAGTTATTGTGCTGCATAATGTGCTTGATGGAAAAGTAACTACACAATAATAATAAATTGTACCAACAGCTGTAGCCGGCGGTACATAGCTCGAAGCAGTTGCTCCTGGAATTAGTGTCCCACCAGAGCTAACAGGGTTAATATTTGAATACCATTGATATGAAGGTAAACCAGGACCTAAATAACTAACGGTAACACTCAATGCGTTGAAAGTTCCGTCGAGACATACAGTTGGTGGCTGAACAGGTTGTGTAATAAAAGACGGTTGTGGATAAACTGTAACCGTTTGATTGCAGGTTGAAGAACAGTTCGAAACTGGTGTAGAGGTTCCGGGAATCAATGGGTTTACTACAAGTGTAATCGGGAAGTTAAGTGCCGCCAAATTGGGTGCAACAGTATTGTTATTTAGCGTTATTGTGGGGTTAACTGCTGTTGCAGTGGCTATAGAGGATGTTCCCCCAACAGGATTTGTAACAGACCAGCTGTAAGCTAATACTAAGGGTGTATTTCCACAGGAAGGCCCTGTAGTATTATTGGTAATGTTTGTTACAAGTGGTGTACAGGAACTCAATGGATCAACCGTGAACGAACAAGATGGTGGCGAGACAACACAAACGGTACGTTGAAATGTGGAGATTCCGCAACCGTTTTGGTATCGCTGTGTAATGGTATAATTACCCGGTGTGTTGAATAAAACATTGACCGTATTTGATGCAGGGGTAATTCCATTCCAATTACTAACAGGCACTCCCGGGGCACCAAGCGTTCCGGTATTAACAGTCCATCCTGTTGAAGGCGAAATAGTGTAATAAAAGCCACCAGTATTTAAACATGAAAAAGGAGCATTATTATTTGGTCCCGTAATTGCGTTTCCTGAAACACCCGCATTTGTAATTGTAACAAGCGAATTAATACATGCCGTAGTAGTAGACACATTAAAGTTTGCGGTAGGCGCACCTGAAACAACAATAGGAGAAACAGAACTTGTTGTTGTTCCACATGCATTAGATGCTTGTATTACAGCATAAAATGTATTTGCGGGATAACCGGGTGGGAATTGATTACAAGATGATGAATTGAATGTATACGGAACGTTTTGATTCCCATTAATATCTAAAAATGTAGCATATGGTGAATTGCCCAAATTAGGAAGTGAGGAAGGCACATCACTAACGCCAATAGTATAAGTTGTTCCAGCTGCATTCGGAGTATTCGTTGAAGGATTAATAGTAGAAATTGAAAAATTCACAGTCTGCCCAGTACACAACCCCACAGAATTCGATACTCCCCCTGCAACATATGGATTTGAACCAGCATAAATATTGAAGGTCTCACTTACCGTACAACCATTTAATACTCCCGTAATTGTGAAATAGTTGTTTCCTATGTTAAGCACTAATTCTTCTGGTGTACCATTCACCAAAGGGGATACAACAGGAGGTGCACCCGCTGAAATGGAATATTGAGCTAAACTACCGTTTGGAAATGTATTGTAGATAAATGAATTACTTCCACCTGACGCCCCACCGCAGAGTGAGTATGTTGTTGTGTTGTTATAAACACTTGGTGTTAATGACACCCCCGCAACTTCAACATAGGGATCCAATACCTGAAGATTGGTTATATTAATGGATTGGACACTTGATGAAGATGTACATCCGTTTGAATTTGTTGCAGTAACGGAAACGCTGTATGATCCTCCGCTATTAAAAATAATATTTGGAGTGCTTGAATTGGCTCCTGTGACCGTTGTTCCCTGAGTCGGATTCCAAGTGTATGTGATTCCGTTTACAGGAGTAAATCCACTAACAGGAATTGCAATTCCCGGACATCCAGAATTGGGAATTGAAAAAGTGGGGATTGTTGGATTTGGATTTACAAATACTTGAACATTATCTGAAAAGGTACAACCATTGTAAGTAGCTATTACCGTGAGAGTAGTTTGGCCAATTGGAAGGTTAGAGAATTGTGGGTTCGCCTCAGTTGAATTAAATCCTGCAGGATTACTAGTCCAGGAGTATGTCACTCCAAGGGGATTTTGCCCTAATCCACTAACACTCGAGTTCAAAGAAACAGCTTGATTCTGACAAATGGTTTGATTGTTCCCCGCATTAATGGATGGGTTAATAATATTCACATCGATATTCGCATTCACACTTCCACCGCAGCCATTACCACTTGGGAAATCAATTGTTATTGTATATTCACCTGAAGTATTGGTGGAAATTTGATTAATGGTATACGTGCTAGAATTCGCCCCGGGAATAGTAATCTCATTATTATTTCCTTGTCCTGGAGGGTCCAACTCCCAAGAATAGGTAGGTGTAATGTTTCCGGGAACCCCTGTAATTATAGGAGTCAATGTCACTGATCCACCTGTACAAACTTCAATAGAATTTTGGGTGAATGTAACTTCTGGATCACATTGGGCCATTAGCCCATCTGTAAATAAAAACACCAAAAATAATGTAATATAAAACGAGAGTTGAAAGAACTGTTTCATGAATTGTAATGCAACAAAGATAAAGTAAAACAGAAGGAAATGGCAAATGAATATAGTTAAAGAAACCAAATTAAATTAATCATTATCCAATGATTAATTATTTTAAAAAACACCTCCATATGTAGAAGCAAAAAACCCTTGGTTCAAGTTCATTATTCCAAGAGAGTGGAAGATATTGCGTTTGGCTATTTTCATATGTATAATTTTATCTCCTCACCTCAAATCGCTTCACTCCTTCCCCAATCTTCACAACATAATTACCTGCAGCAAAAGATGAAGTGTTTATTATTGTGTTGGTTGAAAGAATTTGCTGCTTCATGATTTGCTTGCCAAGCGCATCGAAAATCAAGGCTTTTCCACATTTCAAAATTCACCTTGCGCCTTTAACTATCTTCGTGGTATGATATCAGGTGAACACGAAAAAAAACTATTTCTACTCGACGCATATGCCCTCATCTTTCGCGCATATTACGCATTCATACGAACTCCAAGAATCAATAGCAAAGGGCTAAACACCGGAGCAATGTTCGGATTCACGAACACCCTGTTTGACATCATCAAAAACGAAAAACCAACACACATTGCTGTTGCTTTCGATGCGCCTGCACAAACTCTTAGAGAAATTGATTACGAAGCATACAAAGCCAACAGAGACGAAACGCCAGAAGACATCAAACTTGCCGTTCCATACATTCAACGCATCATTCAAGCCTTTAACATTCCCATGCTCATAGCCCCAGGCTATGAAGCCGATGATATCATTGGAACCCTCGCCAAAAAAGCAGAAGAAAAGGGCTTCACAACCTACATGATGACCAGCGATAAAGATTACGGTCAACTGGTTTCACCAAACATCTTCATCTACAAACCCGGTTACCAAGGCGGTCCAGCCGAAATTCTTGGCGAAGCCGAAGTGTGCGAAAAATTCGGAATTCAACATGTAGGACAAGTCGTTGACCTGCTAGGAATGATGGGAGACAGCGTTGATAACATCCCCGGATTCCCCGGCATAGGTCAAAAAACAGCTGCTAAACTGCTTGCCGAATACGGTAACATGGAAACGCTATTGGAAAATACACATCAGCTCAAAGGAAAAATGAAAGAGAACATTGAGAACTTCAGAGATCAAGGTATTCTTTCAAAAAAATTAGCCGCCATTCTGCTCGATGCACCCACGCCATTCAATGAAGAAGAACTCAAACTCACTGAACTCAATAAAGATGCTCTGAGAGACGTTTTTGAAGATCTTGAATTCAGACAACTCGCAAAACGCATTCTCAACGAAGAACCTGCCAATACTCCAACCGCTCCGCAAGACCTTTTCAGCAGCGCAGGTGAAGAAATAGCAACCGCTGTTGATGAACCTAAAAAAACAATAGCAGATACTGAACACCAATACCATCTTGTTCAAAACGAAAATGATCTGCAAGTGCTTCTCGCAAACCTGAATAATCATTCGGTTTTTGCTTTTGATACAGAAACTTCAGATCTGGATCCACACGCTGCATTCTTGGTTGGGCTCAGTTTTTCTACCGCTGCTCACTCCGGATATTATGTGCCGCTTTCAAGTAACTTCAATGAAGCACAAAAACAATTGCTTCCATTCCAATCCCTCTTCATTGACCCGTCAAAAACACTCATTGCGCAGAATTGGAAGTTTGATTACAAAATGATGAAAAAATATGGTATTGAAATTCAGAATCAGATTTTCGATACCATGCTTGCTCACTACGTGCTTCACCCCGACGGAAAACATGGCATGGATGCCCTCAGTGAAAATTACTTGAACTATGCACCCATAAGCATTGAAAAGCTGATTGGTGCCAAAGGAAAAAATCAAAACTCCATGGCCCAACTTCCGCCAGAAAGCATTTCAGATTACGCCGCGGAAGATGCCGATGTCACTTTTCAATTGGGACAAATTTTTCAACCTGAATTGGAAAAAGAAGGAACGGCGCATGTGCTTCAAAACATTGAAATTCCACTCATTCCTGTCTTGGCCAATATGGAATGGGAAGGGATTCGGGTCGACAAAGACTTTTTAAATCAATACAGCACACAGCTGGGAGAAGAATTAAGCATTTTAGAATCGAAAATCTTTGAACTCGCCGGTGAGCATTTCAACATTGACTCACCCAAACAATTGGGGGTAGTGCTTTTTGAAAAACTAAAAATCACAACCGAAGTCAAAAAAACCAAAACAGGTCAATATGGAACCGGTGAAGATGTGCTGAGCAAATACAGCAAGAATCACGAAATTGTTCCACTTATTCTCGACTACCGCGAACTGCGAAAATTAAAAAGCACATATGTAGATAGTCTTCCAAATATGATCAACCCTGCAACGGGAAGGGTTCATACCAACTTCATGCAAGCCGTAGCCGCAACGGGAAGATTAAGCAGCAATCAACCCAACTTGCAGAATATTCCCATTCGCACCGAACGCGGAAAAGAAATTCGAAAGGCATTCATTGCACGAAACGAAGAACACCAACTGGTAAGCGCCGATTATTCACAGGTAGAATTGCGTATCATTGCTGCTTTAAGCGGAGATGCCAATATGATTGAAGCATTCCAACAGGGAGAAGACATTCACAAAGCCACTGCAGCCAAAGTATTCAACGTGCCCATTGCAGAAGTAACGAAAGACATGCGAAGCAAAGCAAAAGCTGTGAACTTCGGAATTATATACGGTCAAGGTCCTTTCGGATTAGCACAACAATTGGGTATTTCACGTACTGAAGCGAAACAAATCATTGATGCTTATTACACCCAATTTTCAGGATTAAAGACCTACCAGCAACAAGCCGTTGAACAGGCAAGAGCCAAAGGTTATGTGGAAACAGTTATGGGTCGAAGACGCTATTTACCCGATATTCAGTCTGCCAATGCTGTTGTTCGAAGCTTCGCTGAACGCAACGCCGTGAATGCGCCTATTCAAGGGTCAGCAGCCGATATCATTAAACTGGCCATGGTGAAAATTCAAGAAGCATTGAAGTCAAGTGGTTTAAAATCGAAGATGGTTCTTCAAGTGCATGATGAATTGCTTTTCGATGCACCCAAACCGGAATTAGACGCTTTGTTTGACTTGGTGAAGAGAGAAATGATCAACGCAGCAAACCTAGTTGTACCGTTAGAAGTTGAAATACAGGCAGGAAATAATTGGCTCGAGGCACATTAAAATCAGAAAAGAAATTCAAAAAAAAGTAACTATATTCGCAAGTATACGTTTACAAGGACGACTAACACCCTGCAGTCTATGATAAAAAAATTACGCTCTCCCTTCGTTTTCATTGGATTAGCCATTGGAATCGTTGCATCTGTTGGATGCGGAGACAATCAAACCAACGACAAGAAAAATGGCCCTGCGCTTGAAGAAGGTGCGAAGCAACTTTCGAAAGAAGAAATGGATGCTTTCATGAAAAATCGTGAAGCTGCATTGAAGCAAATCTTCTTCTCTATTCCTGCGCCAATTGAAATGGCAGACATGATTAAAGATGCTGGTTTTGTATACAACAAAGACATTTTGAATTCAGTAGATAAAGCTAGCAACTACATTGACGAGGAATCACGTTCCATTAACCTTGGAATTTATGCCGCTGATTTGAGTTATGCTACGGTCTTCGATCAAAAGCAAGAATCTGTAAATTACCTTGCTGCTACCAAATCACTGGCCGCTGCTTTGGGCATTGAAGGCGCTGTAGATGAGAAGTTCATGACTCGTGTTCAGAACAATCAAAACAACAAAGACTCTTTAATGACATACGTTACCTTGGCTTATCAGAATGTGAATGCCTATTTAAAAGAAGGGCAACGCACAGATGTTAGCGCATTGATCATTGCAGGGGCATGGGTTGAAACGTTGTATTTGTCATCGCAATACGCAGGTCAAAAAGGAGAAAAACAAATGCGTCAGCGTGTAGCAGAACAAGTGTATTCGTTAGATCAATTGCTCAGCTACATGAATCTTTTCGGATCAAGTCAGCGTGTAAATAACATGAAGGCCGATTTAGAGAAAATGAAATCTGTCTACAATGAAATTACTGTTGAAAAAGGTGAAACCACAGCAACTACCAACGGCAATGGAACTACCACCATTGGAAGCACTGGAAAAGTAACAATGTCAGATGCAACCCTTGCAAAAATTGCAACGGAAATCAAAACCATTCGAACCAAATACATTCAATAATACCCTAGAGAAATCATGAAAGCATTCAAACTCTTTTTCTTACTGCTCTTCTTGGTTCCATTGGCATCTCACTCACAATGCAGACCATTCACCAAGAATAAAGTACTACCAAAATTAAATGGGTATGTTCAGAATGACAGTTATAACGCGGCGCAATTGGCTCCTGGCGAAGAAGCAGAAGTCTTAATGACGTTCTTCGGTGGACGCGATTACCGCCTGCTTGTTGTAGCACATCCTATTCTTGGCGAAGTTGAATTCACGGTAAATGATATCAATGGAAAAGCCGTGTACACCAATAAAGGTGCTCAAAACAAAGAGCAATTTGATTTTCACATGGACAATACAGCCCAGCTTGTGGTGAAAATTAAAGTTCCGCCTGTAAAAGATGCCGTATACCAACACATTGGTTGTGTTTCAATCATGTCTGGCTTCAAACAATGAAATTAAGAAAACCCAATCTCTCATTAAACCGCTTCACGAAGCGGTTTATTTTTGTGCTCTGCGTAACAGCTGTTGCACTTCATACTTCCTCATGCAAAGAAGCCAACTCGCAAGAAGAGTTGAAACATAACCAACCGCAACTTGAAAAGAAAGAAGAGGAGAACAATCGAACACTTGAGAACGCAGCGTGTATAACCATTGCCAGTTGGAACATTGCCAATTTAGGGCAGTCAAAAGATGCAACTGAAATTCAAGTCATGGCGCAATCATTAAAAGACTTCGATATTGTAGCTGTGCAAGAAGTGGTTGCCTCTGCGCCAGGCTCGCAGGCGGTAGCCAAACTTGATGATGCCTTAGACCGAACGGGGGCCAAATGGGATTATGTTATTAGCAATGAAACCGGAGGAACCGGCACCGAGCGCTATGCCTACCTCTATAAAACCGCAAAAGTTTCTGTGGTAGGAAAACCCACACTGGCAAGCGATCTGGCGTATAGCATAGATCGTGAACCGTTTTTATGTGAATTCAAAACCGCGCAGGGAAATTTCTTTTTAGCTTCTTTGCACGCGGTACCAGAAAGTAAATTTCCAGAGACTGAAATTCAACAATTGCATATCCTTGATGAAAAATTCGAGGATAAAAATCTACTCATCATGGGTGACTTCAATTGCATTCACACCAACACCGCATTTTCCAATCTGCGCAACAGAGGTATGAAAGAAACTTTTTTCAAAGAAAAGACCACCTTAAAAATGAAACCAAATGCGCAAGGCGAGTACAAAGCCAATTGCTTTGATAATATTTGGTACGAAGCAGATGAAATGACCGTGGGTCAGAAAGGGGTGGTTGATTTCACTTCCTGTTGTGTTGATGTAGCAACAGCAAGAAAAATCTCAGACCATCTTCCGGTGTGGGCGTGTTTTACGCTGAAGTAATTTTTGAGTCAGAAATTGACTCAGCACGGCACTACCACCACCAACCCATGCTCCGGCCAACACGTCTGACGGATAATGAACTCCCAAATACATGCGCGAATATCCAATGCCGCTTCCTTTTTGGTTTTCCAGGCTATACCACCTGATACAACCGGTGTTGCCAGCATGACATAAGAAACACAATTTGAAAATCCATGCATGACCCCATCACCCCGCTTCGGGGCGCTATTCATTCGATCTAGAAGTTGCAAATCCCAATTGGGTTGAGCAAAACCAACAACATAAAAAAACACCATTGGAATACAAATCCAATGGTGTTTCAATTTCAATGATTGCATTAATTTTCTGGTTTAATGGAAGCAGAGAGGTATTCTCTGTTCATTCTAGCAATGTTCTCAATGCTAATGCTCTTCGGACATTGTACTTCACAAGCACCAATGTTACTGCAGTTCCCAAAGCCTTCAGCATCCATTTGCTTCACCATATTCGTTACACGTTCTTTACGCTCGGGGTGTCCCTGTGGCAACAAAGCAAATTGTGAAACTTTCGCGCTTACAAACAACATTGCAGAACTGTTCGGACAAGTAGCAACACATGCTCCACAACCAATGCATGTTGCAGCATCAAATGACTTATCAGCATCTTCTTTCGCCACTGGAATGGCGTTCGCATCCATGGTTCTACCAGAAGTGTTCACAGAAATAAATCCGCCCGATTGAATGATTCGATCAAAGGCTGAGCGGTCAACCATGAGGTCTTTTATCACTGGGAATCCCTCACTGCGCCATGGCTCAATGTATATGGTATCTCCATCTTTAAAAGAACGCATGTGCAATTGGCAGGTTGTTACTCCTTTATTCGGACCATGTGCTTCTCCGTTGATGAACATGCTGCACATGCCACAAATTCCCTCTCTGCAATCATGGTCGAAAGCAACAGGATCTTTCCCCTCGCGAATAAGCTTATCATTCAACACGTCTATCATTTCCAAAAAAGACATGTCTGGTGAAACACCACCAAGGGTGTAAGTTTCCATTTTACCCGAAGCATTTGTGTTCGGTTGACGCCAAATTTTTAGCGTTAAGTTCATGTTTCCGTTACTCATGGCTTATTTGTATGATCGTTGTTGAACTTTGATATTTTCGTAAACTAAAGATTCTTTATTCAAAACAGGTTTGCTTGGATCACCTGAAAATTCCCAAGCAGAAACAAAATTGAAGACATCATCTTGACGAAGCGCCTCACCATCTTCAGTTTGATACTCTTCTCTGAAGTGACCGCCGCATGATTCATTTCTTTCCAAAGCATCTTGACACATCAATTCTCCAAGCTCAAGGAAATCAGCAACCCGGGCGGCTTTCTCTAACTCAGGATTCATGCCTTGCATAGATCCTGGAACTTTCACGCTTGCATAAAACTCATCGCGTAATTTGCGGATTTCTGCAATTGCAAATTCCAACCCTTCTTTATTTCGTCCCATTCCGCAATAATCCCACATGAACTTACCTAGTTTTTTGTGGAAGTAATCTACGGGTTGAGTTCCGTTTGTTTTGAAGAATCCTTCCAATCTATCGCGAACTGCCTTTTCAGCTTCATCAAATTCAGCGGTGTTTGTTGGAATAGCTCCGGTGCGAATTTCATCGGCTAAATAATTACCAATGGTGTAAGGAAGAACGAAGTATCCATCGGCCAAGCCTTGCATCAACGCAGAAGCACCTAATCTGTTCGCTCCGTGATCAGAGAAGTTAGCTTCACCGGCAGCATAGCAACCTTCAACAGAGGTCATTAATTCGTAATCTACCCACAACCCACCCATGGTGTAATGAACAGCAGGATAAATCATCATAGGTGTTTCGTACGGATTCTCAGCCACAATTTGTTCGTACATCTGAAACAGGTTTCCGTATTTCTTTTCAACTACTTCCTTACCCAAGTTGCGTATTTCGTCTTCAGAAGCGTTGTGCATACCACGAATGGTGGCTTCTGTTTTACCGTAACGCATAATGGCTGAAGAAAAATCTAAATAAACGGCTTCGCCCGTAGCATTCACCCCGAAACCAGCATCGCAACGTTCTTTGGCTGCACGTGAAGCCACGTCTCTAGGAACCAAATTTCCAAAAGCCGGGTATCTTCTCTCTAAATAATAATCTCTGCGGTCTTCAGAAAGTTCTGTTGGTTTCAATTTCTTCGCACGAATAGCTTCGGCATCTTCCTTGAATTTCGGAACCCAAATTCTACCGTCATTTCGTAACGACTCTGACATCAAAGTCAATTTCGATTGGTGATCTCCGCTCACGGGAATGCACGTTGGGTGAATTTGTGTGAAGCATGGATTTGCGAATGCTGCTCCTCTGCGGTGCGCTCTCCAAGCGGCTGTTACATTTGAACCCATGGCATTGGTTGAAAGGAAGAAAACGTTTCCGTATCCACCTGTACACAAGACAACGGCGTGTGCTCCATGCCTTTCCAATTCACCGGTAACTAAATTTCTAGCGATGATACCCCTTGCTTTGCCGTTAACAACAACCAAATCAAGCATTTCGTGTCTGTTCAATAACTGCACATTTCCCTTACCAATTTGGCGGCTTAGGGCGCTATAGGCTCCCAATAACAGCTGCTGACCCGTCTGCCCTTTAGCATAAAAAGTTCTTGAAACTTGCGTTCCACCGAAAGAGCGGTTATCTAATAATCCGCCGTAATCACGAGCGAAAGGAACACCTTGAGCAACGCATTGGTCAATGATATTTGCGCTAACTTCTGCCAAGCGGTGCACGTTCGCTTCGCGAGCGCGGTAGTCACCACCTTTAATGGTATCATAAAACAAACGGTACACGCTGTCACCGTCATTCATATAATTCTTCGCTGCATTGATACCTCCTTGTGCTGCAATGGAGTGTGCTCTGCGTGGAGAATCTTGAAAACAAAGCGCTTTTACTTTGTATCCCATTTCTGCCAACGAAGCGGCGGCTGAAGCTCCGGCTAGACCCGTACCAACAACAATAATATCAATATTTCTTTTGTTCGCTGGATTCACCAATCGAACACTTCCTTTGTACTTGGTCCACTTCTGATCGAGTGGTCCGTCTGGAATTTTTGCTTCTAATTTCATTGTATTCAAAATTTAGAAATTAATGCACCCAACCCAAGAACATTGCTATGGGCATGGAAGCGAATAAAACAGAAATGACTATTGCAAAAACTGAACCTGACAATTCAATGGCAGCGGCGTAGCGACTGTAATTCCATCCCAAGGATTGGAATGCGCTTCTGAAACCATGAAATAAATGCCAGAACAGTGAAAAACATCCAAGGACATATACAACCACAGCGATTGGATTCTTGAAAACTTCTACCATTTCCAAAAACAGATTTTCCATCATTACACCACCTACTTTCACTTCGGCTGGAGAAATAGACAAATGTGTAACACGCGTTTTCAACCAAAAATCTTTGAGGTGAATGACCAAGAAAATAAGAATTAATGTTCCAAGCAAAGCCATGCTTCTCGAATACCAAGAACTGCTGGCAGACGCTTTTTCATATTGGTATTTCACCGGACGTGCTTTTCTATTTTGGAAATAGAGCATTAATCCGTCAACAATGTGCACAATTAATCCTAGGAACAATCCAATTTCCATGGTGCGAACAATGAGATTCGTAGCCATGAAATGCGCCCAGGTGTTGAACGTTTCACCGCTATCATTGAAGAAAATCATGGCGTTAATACCGGCGTGCACAATAAGGAATGTTATTAAGAACAAGCCTGTTCCGGCCATCCAATATTTTTTGACTAAAGATGATTTAAAAAGCCCCATAGTTTTTTTGGTTTTTAGCACGGCAAAAATACATTGCAAAAGTCTTTAACACACCACAAAACAATGATTTAAAACGAATTCAAATAAACAACCTCAATGGAATAAACACGCTTCTTTTTACAATGTTTTAAGCAAGGGGCCAATCTTAAACAAAAAGCCCCGCACAAGCGGGGCTTTCAAGACAATTGTTCTTGCAATTAAGACAACGTAAAACGTTCAAAACCGACAACTTTCAAGTCTGCGTCTGAATTTTTTACATACTGAGCTACTGTAAGTTTGCTGTCTTTGATAAACTCTTGGTTAACCAAAGTTGTTTCTTTGAACCATTTGTTCAAACGACCCATTGCAATTTTCTCAGCCATATCAGCAGGTTTGCCTTCATTGATTGCCAATTCTTTTCCAATTTCTATTTCTTTTTGCTTCAATTCTTCAGGAACTGAAGTCTCATCTAAAGCAACTGGAGCCATTGCAGCTACTTGCATAGCAACGTCTTTCGCCACTTCTTCGCTCGCATTTTTGTTGAAACCTACTACAGAAGCCAATTTGTTTCCTGGGTGGTTGTAACAGAATACGAATCCTGCATCAACAACGCCCACTTTAGACAAATCGATTTTCTCCCCAATTTTTCCAATTTCCTCTGTGATCTTATCTGCAATAGTAAGTTCAGTACCTGGGAAATTCAATGCCTTCACAGCCTCAACTGAGGTTGCATTGTTTTCAATTGCTGCGTTCAAAATGGTTTCAGCCACTGTTCCGAAATCTGCGTTCTTCGCTACGAAGTCAGTTTCACAATTCAATACAATCATGTATCCTTTTGTGTTATCTGCAGTTGCTTTCGCTAAGATCAAACCTTCGGTTGCATCGCGATCTCCGCGGCTTGCAGCCACTTTCTGACCTTTTTTACGAAGCAATTCTACTGCTTTATCAAAATCACCTTCTGCTTCTACCAATGCTTTCTTGCAATCCATCATACCCGCACCCGTCATGGTGCGAAGTTTATTTACATCTGTTGCCGTAATATTCATTTTTCTGATTATTAAAAATTAACCTTGAACTTTTCTACGACGAGTACCTGGCTTCTTTTCAGCTGGTTTGTCAGCAGCTGGAGCTGCATCGTCATTTTTATCCTTTTCAACCTTGCGTTCTGCAAGACCTTCAGCGATTGCCTCAATGGCTACATCCAAAATTTTGCTGATAGATTTAGTTGCATCGTCATTCGATGGGATAGCGAAATCAATCTTACGTGGATCGCTGTTCGTGTCAACCATTGCGAACACTGGAATACCCAGACGCTTTGCTTCAGCAACTGCAATGTGTTCTTTCATTACATCAATAACAAACAACGCTGCAGGTACACGATTCATATCTGCAATAGAACCTAAGTTCTTGTTCATCTTGGTGTAAGTACGAGTCAATTGAAGACGCTCACGCTTGCTCATGGTAGCAGCAGTTCCGTCCACTTCCATTTTCTCAATGCTGTTCATCTTACGTACAGCCTTACGAATGGTAACGAAATTCGTTAACATTCCGCCTGGCCAACGCTCAACTACGAAAGGCATTCCAATAGCGCTTACTTTTTCAGCAACAATATCTTTTGCCTGCTTTTTCGTAGCTACGAATAAAATTTTCTTTCCTGATTTTGCAATTTGACGCATTGCATTGCAAGCTTCTTCAAGCTTTACAACGGTTTTGTTCAAATCAATGATGTGAATCCCTTTCTTCTCACCGAAGATGTAAGGGGCCATGTTTGGATTCCACTTGCGGCTAAGGTGACCAAAATGTACACCCGCATCAAGTAACTCTTCAAAAGTAACTTTTGCCATTTTATTTATTTTTCTTGTTTACGTTCGCTTTAATGTCAATCCCAAAGTAGCCAGCACAAACTGAGTCTTTGAAATTTGGATGCTAAACAAGCCCAAAAAGAGCCTCTTCGCGTATTAACGCTTCGAGAACTGGAAGCGACGACGTGCCTTACGCTGACCGAACTTCTTACGTTCAACCATACGTGGATCACGTGTTGTTAATCCTTCAGCTTTCAATGCTGACTTCCATTCTGGGTTTATTTCAATCAATGCTTTAGAAAGTGCCAAACGAAGCGCTTCCGCTTGTCCGGTAATTCCACCACCATCTATGTTCGCTTTAAAATCATACTTCCCTTCGTTACCAGTCAATGCGAATGCTTGATTCACACGATATTGTAACATCATTGTTGGGAAATAATCTTTGAAATCTTTTCCGTTTACAACAAAACTTCCAGATCCTTCTGAAAGATAAACACGAGCTACAGCGGTCTTACGGCGACCAGAAGTATTGGTATATTGAGTAGTTGCCATTGACTATATTATCCTTTTAAAGTGTATGATTGTGGTTGTTGAGCTTCTTGCTTGTGTTCAGAACCTGCATATACATACAAGTTTCTGAAAACGGCACGACCCAGACGATTCTTTGGAAGCATTCCACGAACAGCCATTTCTATCATGGCAGTTGGATGCTTAGCCATCATTTCTTTTGGTGTAGCAAAACGTTGACCACCTGGATACCCTGTGTATCTTACATACACTTTCTCATCCCACTTATTTCCTGTTAATGCTACCTTCTCAGCATTGATAACCACTACGTAGTCACCACAATCTGCGTGAGGAGTGAACAAAGGCTTGTGCTTTCCACGAAGTAAAGATGCCACTTCACTCGCAATACGACCTAAATTTTTTCCTGTAGCATCAACCAATAACCACTGCTTGTCTGCGGTCTCTTTGTTGGCTGATACGGTTTTGTAACTCAAAGTATCCATTTTAATCTGCTTCTAATAAACTCGTTTCCCTAAAAATTGGGGGTGCAAAAATACAATTCTTTTTTTATTCTACAAACACTTTTCAACATTTCTTTTCTGAAAACCACTTTTTTTCCTCTTTTTTCAGTTTAGAGAATCAACATGGCATCTCCGTAACAGAAAAACCGATATTTTTTCTTTATCGCCTCTTTATACGCTTCCATCACCAAATCATAACCTCCAAAGGCAGTGGTCATCATTAAAAGAACACTTTGCGGCTCATGGAAATTTGTAATTAAGCTATCGGCAATTTGAAAATCATACGGAGGGAAAATGAATTTGCTTGCCCAACCATCAAAAGATTTCAATGTATTGTTGGTGCCGACACTGCTTTCAAATGCACGCAATACAGTAGTTCCAACGGCGCACACACGCTTTCCATTGGCGCGCGCATCATTCACAAGATTCGCTGTTACATCTGGAATAATCAATTGCTCACTATCTGTTTTGTGCTTCGTTAAATCTTCAACTTCAACCGTTCTGAATGTCCCCAAACCAATGTGCAAGGTTAATTCTGCCATGTGAATTCCGGCAATCTCTAAACGCTTTGACAAATGCTTCGAGAAGTGAAGTCCTGCCGTTGGCGCTGCTACCGCCCCTTCGTGCTTCGCATAGATGGTCTGATACCATTCAGCATCTTCGGCTTGTACCGGACGCTCAATGTATTTTGGTAGAGGTGTTTCACCCAAACTGTAAACCAACTTCTTGAATTCTTCATGCGGTCCATCATACAAAAAGCGAAGTGTTCTTCCACGCGATGTTGTATTGTCTATAACCTCGGCCACCAACTCATCATTCTCACCGAAATACAGTTTATTTCCGATACGTATTTTTCTTGCCGGATCTACAACGGTATCCCACAACAAACTCTTGTCATTCAATTCACGTAGCAGAAACACCTCTATCATGCTACCCGTTTTCTCCTTATTACCGTACATACGTGCAGGGAAAACCTTGGTGTTGTTATTTACCATAACATCACCCTCAGAGAAATACTCGAGAATATCTTTGAATTTCTTGTGTTCAATTTTTCCTGAATCACGGTGCAAGACCATTAGCTTCGCATCATCTCTGTGCGGCAGTGGTTGTTGAGCAATTAATTCTTTGGGAAGTTCATACTTGAACTGACCCAATTTCATGTTGGAAATCAATGTGTTCTGTTTTTAGTGGGGGCCGAAAGTACGAAATCAGAAAGCCTTTGTAAAGACCTTTTTAACCGAGTCGTCGCTAAAACGTTCATTTACAGAACTATAAGTCGGAAAAAAATGTTCTACCCATGCCTTTGGGGTCAACGCATCTTCAACCCGAAACGGCAAACTCTGCGTCCTTCTTAGGCTCCACAAATACGCACCAAAACCACCGCGTTCACCAAAATCATGGGCCAATGAGCGAATGTAAGTTCCTTTAGAACACCTAATTTTAAAATTTACCCGATTTCCTTGCAGTTCAGAAAGTTCAAATTCAAAAACTTCAATGCCATGCATTTTAATTTCAACCTGCTCCTGATTCCTTGCAAATTCATAGGCACGTTTTCCATCTATTTGCTTGGCAGAATAAACCGGCGCGCGTTGTTCCTGCATTCCAATAAATGAACTAGCTAATGCTTGCAGTTGATCTAGCTGATATTCGAACGTTCCTTCTTTGGCAACAGGCAATGTCTCCCTGTCGAAACTTGGTGTTGTAAATCCCAACTCCATGGTACCTGTATATTCCTTTTCACCATCTTGCAACTGCGAAATGGACTTGGTCATTTTACCCGTGCATACCACCAATAAGCCGGTGGCCAGCGGATCAAGGGTTCCAGCATGTCCAATCTTAAACTTTGGAAAACGTCCTTCGCTGCGCAATATCCATTTCAATTTTCCCACCACATCAAAACTGGTCCAATTTAACGGTTTGTCAACCAGTAAAATGGATCCCTCAAGAACCTCGTCGAGCGTGGGTTTATGGATAGACGCACTCATGATTCTTGAGCTAACAATTCTGCTGCAGCTTGCAGGGTTGCTTGACTGGAATTCTTTCCGCCCAGCATGAGCGCAATTTCATCTCTTCGCTCATTGCCCTTCAACTCGATTAATTCACTCAGTGTAGTACCATCGAAAACATGTTTACGAACAGAGAATTGCTGTTCGGCCTTGGAGGCAATTTGCGGTAAATGGGAAATGGCAATTAACTGCATTTGTTGGCTCATCTCTTTCAATAATTTTCCAATTGCATTTCCCGTTTCACCGCCAACACCTTGATCAATTTCATCTAAAATTAGAACCGGCATTTGATTCAGTTTTGCCGTAGCGGCTTTAATTGCGAGCATAACTCTGGAAAGTTCACCACCACTTGCAACGGCTTTAAGCTGTTCAAACGGTTGTCCAACGTTGGCGCTAAACATGAATTCGAATTCATCCAAACCGTGTAGACTTAATTCCGCACTTTCGCGCATGACAATCTGAAACTTAGCGTGTTCTAGATTTAATTTTGAAAACGATTCCGCTATGGATTTTTCAGCAAGCTTTACCCCCAACATACGTTGTTGAGAAAGCACCTTCGCCTGACCTTCACAAAGCTTTTGAAGTTGCTGAATTTCTTCTGTCAACGAGTGAAGCTTCAACTCCAACTCTTCAGAAGCATGACTTTCCGCATCAAGCTTATTCGCTACAGAAATAAGCTCTGAAACAGATTGAACATGATGCTTACGGAACATTTTGTACAAGAAACTCAATTGATCCTCTATGTGTTGGCGTTCTTCCGGATTCAACTGTGTATTGGTAGCAAATGCAGCAATATCAGCATTTAACTCTTGCAATTCCAGGTGAATCTGTTCCATGCGAAGAGCAAATTCTTCTAACGATTTCGATTTAACAATGAGTTTAGAAAGTTGATTTTTCCAGTGCTTTAATCGCATTAAAACCGACTCATCACTTTCATCCACATCAAATTGAAACTGACTTAATGACTCTAAAACTTCTCCGGCATTTTCTTGTTCGCTCAAAACGGTTTCAAGCTGTGTTTGATTCCAATCTGCAAAGTCAAATTCTTGCAGTTCATTCAATTGAAAATTTCTATAATCTTCAGACGCCTTTTGTTTCTGCAATTGAGCTTGCAATTCAGCGCTTTGCTTTTTCAGTTGCTGTAAACTCAAAAATTGTTTTTTGTATTCCGAAGCAATGTTTGTGCAAGATGAAAATGCATCAATCATTTCATAACGGAACTCCTTGCGGAATAACAAGGCGTTTTCATATTGGGAATGCAAATCAACCAACTGCTCGGTGAGTGCTTTCAACACACTGAGATTAACAGGGGTGTCATTGATAAAGGCTCTACTTTTTCCGTTTTTCGTTATTTCTCTGCGAATGACACATTCAGAGGAGTAGTCTAGATCATGAAGTTCAAAAAAACGAATAAATTCAAAGCTCTTCACCTCGAAGACCGCTTCCACAGCACATTTCTCCTGACCCACGCGAATGGATTTCATATCGGCACGCTCACCCATGAGCAAACCGAAGGCATCCAGTAAAATGGATTTACCACTCCCCGTTTCACCCGTTATTGCTACAAATCCCTTCTTCAGAGATACCTCTAAAGATGTTATGAGTACATAATTCTGTATTCTTAATTGCTTAAGCATGCCCCGAAATTAAGGCGCAATTCTTTTTGACAAAAAGAAAGTTATGCGCAACCTATGGCTGCACGATCTTCTCGTATTTGGCTATATTTCCTGGATCAATACGTTTGCACAAGTCCACTACAGCGTTCTTCTGATCAGGCTTTAATGGTTTGAAAATACTCACCACTTCATCTGCTTTGGCGTAAAAAAATACCTGCATGTTGTAAGAAGAGGGTTTTACCTTGTGAACATTGTTTAATAGCATAAGTGCATCGGTCACATTTTTTAAACCGGTGGCGCGTTCAGTATACATTTTATCAAGGCCTTGACGGTGATACATGTAATTTGCCTCACGCATGGGGCTGAACTGTTGGGTAAGAATATTTTCAATTAACCAGTATCTGTTTTGCTGACCTTTTTCGTTTGATCTCCATCCGCTTTCAGGTGCATTCTGCGCATTCGAGATAATGGTTTGACACGTTAGAAAATAATCTGTACCACCTTCTTTTGAAAAAGAATCGTAATCCATTCCCAAAAGGTAGTAGGCATAGAAAGCCAATACGGAAGATAAGTTGTCTCTGTGCTGATCATTCGACCATTGGATCTGTGAATTCTCTTGAAACGTAAATTCGAAATCTCTATCATTGACAGAAATCAGCGGTGTTTTATAATCTGAATTGTAAACGGGCCTACTCGACCCCACTTGAATAGATCCTTTGAACTGTCGCTGATTCACTTGTTGTTCAATGGTAATTTGCATGGTGCATGGAATGCGCTCATCTTGGGCCCATGTATCTTTTGACCATTTTCTGCCATTGATGAATTCCTCAATGGTACGTTCCATGGTTTGAAAAACTTCAGGCCCAGACACCATTACTTGAGGTTTAATGACAGTGACATTGCAGTTCAGTTCTTGTGCAAAGCAGAAAGACTGAAAGCAAGAAAAGAGAAATATTAATTTAAATTTCATAAACCTTGTTGAATGAGTTCTTCCACGAGGCGTGAAGCCAACTCATTTTTCTGCATTAAAGGTAATTTTTTTTCGGTTCCATTTTGAAAAAACACATGTACTTGATTTTCATCTGATCCGAAATGAACTCCATCTGAACGCAAAGAATTTAAAATGATTGCATCGGCATTTTTTCTCTCCAATTTTGATTTGGCATTCGTCTCTTCGCTTTCTGTTTCAAGTGCAAAACAAATAAGGCGTTGTTCGTTCTTTTTCATTGCACCCAATGATTTGGCTATATCCTCAGTAGGTTCAAGGTTAAGTTGAAGATCAGACTCAGACTTTTTAACCTTTTCTTTCGCAATTGTAGCCGGTCTATAGTCTGCAACTGCCGCTGCAAGTATAGCCCAGTGTGCGTTTAAAAATTCGGACTTGCATGCTTGAGCCATTTCCATGGCATTTTCCACACGAATACAATGAATGCCCTCATTGGGAATCAGGTGAGTTGGGCCAAGGACTAACGTGACATCTGCTCCTAAATCAAGACATGCATTGGCAAGCGCAATACCCATTTTTCCACTTGATCTGTTGCCAATGAATCTTACTGGATCAATGGCTTCATACGTAGGGCCCGCATTGATTAGTATTTTTTTTCCTTTAAGTATGGGGTTTGGATGGAAATATTCTTCCAATTGCGCAACAATTTCTTCCGGCTCTGCCAATCTTCCTTCACCTACCAGACCACTAGCCAGTTCACCAAAGCCCGATTCGAAAATGCGGTACCCTCGTGATTTCAGGGTTGCTAAATTTGTTTGTGTTCCATCATGCAGCATCATGTCATGGTCCATAGCTGGAGCAAAGAAAATGGAACATTTCGCACTCATGAGCACGGCCATGAGCACATTATCGCAGGTTCCTGACACAAATTTGGCTAGCGTATTCGCTGTAGCGGGAACAACTAAAATAACATCGGCCCATAAGGCCATATCCACATGGTTATTCCACGAACCGTCTGCCTCATTTGAAACAAAATCGGAGACAATCGGATGTTTTGAGAGCGTGGCAAAACTTAAAGGTTGAATGAATTGCGAGGCTCCCTTCGACATCACCACTCGAACGTGAGCACCAGACTTCACCAAAAGTCTGGTCAAGAATAGCGCTTTGTAGGCGCTTATTGATCCTGTAACGGCAATGATTATCTTTTTACCCTTTAACATAGTGTGGAAACAAACTTGAAAAAAAATGCCCCGAGAGGGGCATTTTCAATGGTACATGTTCAATTAATTTTCAGTATCTGGATAACGGTAAAATACTTTTCCCTCCTCCAACTCGTGGATTGAAATACTGTGAGGTTTTGGTAAACGCTCATAGTGACGCGAAATTTCAATTTGCTCACGGTTTTCAAATACCTCTTCCAAATTATCTTGGTTGCTACCAAACTCTTCTAATTTCTGATTCAACTCCTCTTTCATTTCGCGAGAAATTTGACTTGAACGTTTCGAAAGCAAAACAATGGTCTCAAATAAATTTCCATCAACCTTATCATAAAGTTCATTGGTGTTTCTTGTAACCGTTGTTTTGGCTGCTGTAGAGTTTTTGTAGTTGCTCATAATCTCATTGTTTACTTAATTGCTCAACCCAATTCAAGCTTTTTTCATTGAACTTATCTAACTCATTCAAATACTTGCTTTTGGGAAAAGCGGACACAAAGGTAATATAAGATTCAATAGTTTCTCTAAAACGGTATAATTTCTTCGAATCCACACTTCCATCGGCCAATAAATACTTGCTTTTTATAATCAAATACATAGCTTCTTCTTTGAACTTAGACTGTGGATATGCCTTAATAAATTCTTGAAGTGCATAGGTGGCTGCTTTGTATTTCTCTGTTTTTACATAAAGGCTGGCCACTTCAAAATCTTTCTTTTCCACTTTGAAATTCAATATTTCAATAAGCTTATTCGCCGAATCACGAAGACTGCTTGTTGGGTACTGATCTAAGAAATATTGGAATTCATCAATGGCAACTTGAGAATCTAATTGATCCAATGAGTAGTTGGGGGAAAGCTGATAACTGCTCATTGCCGCCATAAAAAGGCACTCCTCTGAGCGTTTTGATCCCTTGAACGATTTCGCATATGCCTTGAAATAATAATTGGCAGAGTAGTAATCTTTCAATCCAAAATTGGTCTTTGCAAAATAGTAGTACACTTCTTCTGCCTCTTGTTTTCCTCGCGTAAGACCTACCAACTCCTCAAACATAGGAAGGGCCTTATAGTATTCGCCATCTTCATAATACTGCTTGGCTGAAGCTAATTTTTTTACTGGATCCGTTTCTTTCACCGCCTTGCCATATTCTGTGCATGCGTGCAGCAACAGAGCGCAGGATAAAAAAAACAACACTTTTCCTTTCATGCGGTCAAAAGTACATTTATTTCCTGAAAAAGCGTGCTTATGCCACAACTCAATGTTCACAACTCTTGCGGTTTTTAAAAGGGAAAGAATAAGGTAAACCATTCGATTTCTTATTTTTGTTACGGATTTAAAACGATTTCAAGTGGATATTTTCGAAAAAATTAAAAACAATCGCGGGCCTTTAGGTCAGCACAGTAAAGAATCTCATGGCTACTTCACGTTTCCAAAATTGGAAGGTGAAATTGCCGCACACATGACCTTTCGCGGTAAGCCCGTGCTTACTTGGAGTTTAAATAATTATTTGGGATTAGCAAATCATCCAGATGTTCGCAAGGCTGATGCTGATGCGGCTGCAACATGGGGACTTGCCTATCCAATGGGCGCTCGAATGATGTCTGGTCAAACCAAATACCATGAGCAACTGGAACAAGAATTGGCTGCTTTCATGCAGAAAGAAGATGCGTTCTTATTGAACTACGGTTACCAAGGATGCATGTCGGCCATTGAGGCCTTGTTAGGCAGAAATGATGTTGTTGTGTATGATTCAGAGTGCCATGCGTGTATGATTGATGGTATTCGTTTACATCACGGAAAGCGTTTTGTTTTCCAACATAATGATATGGACAGTTTTGAGAAAATGTTGAATCACGCCAAGCGTATTACAGATCAGTCAGGTGGTGGTATTCTGGTTTTAACAGAAGGGGTATTTGGAATGGCTGGTGACCAAGGTAAAATCAAAGAAATTGCAGCTTTTAAAAAGCAAATTCCATTTCGTTTGTTTGTTGATGATGCTCACGGGTTCGGTTCAATTGGAGAAAACGGAAGAGGAGCGGGAGATTTCCAAGGAGTGCAGGATCAAATCGACGTTTATTTTGGAACATTCGCTAAAGCCATGGCTACGGTAGGTGCATTCGTTGCCTCTGAAGAGCACGTGATTGAATTTTTAAGATACAATATGCGTTCACAAACCTTCGCAAAGGCTCTTCCCATGCCTATTGTTATTGGTGCATTGAAGCGTTTGGAAATGATTCGTACCATGCCCGAGTTACAAGAAGGGCTTTGGAGCATTGCTAGAGCACTACAGAGTGGTTTAAAAGATGCTGGATTTGATATTGGTCACACCAACTCTGTAGTTACCCCTGTTTTCTTGAAAGGATCATTGGGTGAGGCTACAAATGTTACTTTAGACTTACGAGAAACTTACGGCATATTCTGCTCTATTGTAGTGTATCCGGTAGTCCCAAAAGATGTGATCATGTTGCGCTTGATTCCAACCGTGGTGCACACTTTAGAAGATGTGAACTATACCATTGATTGCTTCAAAAAAGTGCGTGAGAAGCTTGAAGCAGGTGCATACAAAGCTGAAAAGATTGCTGCTTGGAGTTAATTTTATTTCAATCAATACTCGAAAAAATTGCACTGTTGCACTTTAAAATCTAATTCATGAAAAAGAAAATTGTTCTTATACTCTCTTCGGCCTTTTTAGTATTTACTTTTTTTGCTGGAATTCTTACCGATAATGGTAAAGCTGGTGCTACGGGGTCACCAGGAGAAAACAATTGCACACAATGTCATGATTCATTCGGGGCAAATTCAGGAACTGGGAGTGTTACTATAACTTCCAATATGACCAACTGGGAGTATGTTCCAGGCCAAACGTATCAGGTATCTGTAACAGTTGCTCAAAGCAATGTAAGTTTATTTGGTTTGGGATTTGAAGCCTTGCAAAGTTCTGGAGCCAATGCCGGCACTTTAACTCCGGGTACAGGAACCCAAATAAAAAATGCATTGGTTGGTGGCAATCAACGAGCAAATATTGTACATACTTTAAACGGTGGTGCTAGCGCGAATACACACACCTTTAGTTTTACTTGGACTGCTCCAAGCACCAATGTGGGCGCCATAACGTTCTATGCAGCTGGAAACGCGGCCAACAACAATGGATCTGATACAGGTGATCGAATTTATACCGCGTCACAAGTTGTAAATCCTTCAACGGTTGGTATTCAAGAAGATGAACTCATCAATGCCTTTCTAAGTGCTTATCCAAATCCGTTCAATTCAACATTAAACGTACAATTCAGCCTAAAAAATAATGCGAAAGTGCAGCTCAATGTTATGGATTTAACTGGAAAGGTTGTAGCCTCTGAAAATATGAATAAATCAGGCGGAATACACAACGAATCTATTGATGCATCAAGTCTCAGCAACGGGCTATATATTGTTTCAATCACTTTAGACGGCAAGGTTTTATCTAGCCAACGTGTGGTGAAGAAATAAAAGCTTTCAACAAAAAAGCCTTCCAGTTTGGAAGGCTTTTTTTATTCTTGATTATTTTACATGAACATCAATGTAGGTTCTTCTAGCATGGACTTTAATGTCTGAAGAAATGCTGCACCGCTAGCTCCGTCAACCACTCGGTGGTCGCAACTCAGTGTAAGTTTCATGGTGTGACCGGCTACAACTTGACCATCTTTCACAACAGGAACTTCGCGAATTGCTCCTACTGCCAGAATACAGGCATCTGGTGGATTAATGATGGCTGTAAATTCTTCTATTCCAAACATTCCCAAATTCGAAATGGTGAAAGTGTTGCCTTCCCAATCTGAGGGTTGTAACTTCTTTGATTTCGCCTTTTCTACAAACTGCTTCACTTCGGCATTGATTTGAGATAGTGATTTGGTATCTGCAAATCGAACCACAGGAACCAACAACCCTTCGTCAACAGCCACTGCCACACCCATGTGCACGTGCTGGTTGTATCTGATGGTATCACCCAACCAAGAGGAATTCACCTTGGGGTGTTGTTTCAATGCTACCGATGTTGCTTTAATTACCATGTCATTGAAAGAAACCTTTGTACCTTTTGCTGCGTTGATCGCTGCTCTAGCTTCAACTGCACGACCCATATTCACTTCCATAGTTAAATAGAAATGCGGTGCAGAAAATTTACTTTCAGCTAATCTTCTCGCAATGGTTTTGCGCATTTGAGTAACTGGCTCTTCATGGAATTGTTCCACTTGACTTGCGGTTGTAGCAACGGCTCCGGCTACAAATGCATCTACGTCGCGTTTTACAATTCTTCCTCC